>DASYUT010000227.1 GCA_036000965.1 Actinomycetes bacterium | reverse complement strand
TCTGGGCGGCCGGCCACGTCCCGCCCGACCGGGGGCCGGGGGCTCGAGCAGCGAAGCAGAGCGTGGCTCTTGCCGGGCCGCGGCTCCCCCGGCACGATGGCACAGGCGCTCCTGGGGGGCCGTGGCGGGAGCGTGTGCCTGCCAGACCGCGGCTCCTCCAGCACGACGGCGCCGGCGCTGTTGGAGGCTGTGGAGGAGCGTGGACCCCGTGAGCCCGCGGAGCAACCAGACGAGGGCACCGGCGCTCTTGGGGATCCGCCCGACCATGGCACGGGCGCTGTTGGGGGGCCGTGGGGGGAGCGTGTCCTGGTGCACCCGCGGCGCCCCGGGAAGCTGGCACAGGCGCTCTTGGGGGGCCGTGGGGGGAGCGAGCTCCCCCCACATCGAACCAGGACTACGGTCGGGGCAGGCCAGCGCGCTCCGGCCACGAGTGGCGGTCGCCGCCGGAGCGAGCTCCCCCCACATCGAAACAGGACCGCGAGTCGCCAGGCTCCCGGCGACCTTCACCAGACAGACCTAACCAGGCGTGTGGGAGCCGCCGAGCTGACCGCCGAGGAGCCGGCGCACCTCTGGCTCGGCCTCCAAGGTGGTGACGGCCAGCACCTCGTCGCCGGCCTCCAGCCGGCCGGTCTCGCCGGGAGGCAGCACCTGGTCGCCGCGGACCACCGCGACCACGGTGGCCCCGCCGGGCAGCCCCAGTGCGTCCGGGCTGCGGCCGACCGCGGCGGCCTCGTCGTCAAGGGTCAGCTCGACCAGGGCGACGCCTTTGCGCTCCCGGTCGGCGCGCAGCAGCGTCACCACGTCCTGGACGCCCACGGCGGTGTCGAGCAGCCAGGTGAGGATGGTGGGGGCCGACACTGCCGTGTCCACCCCCCAGTCGTCAGTGAACAGCCAGGTGTTCTTGGGGTTGTTGACCCGGGCGACCACCCGCGGCACCGCGTAGTGGCGTTTGGCCAGCAGGCTCACCACCAGGTTGTCCTCGTCGTCGCCGGTGGCGGCGACGACGGTCTCGACCGTGTTCAGGTCGATGCGGTCGAGCACCGACGGCTCGCACGCGTCGCCGGTGACCACCGTGAGGCGGCCGTCGGCCCAGGCCCGCCTGGCCGTCTCGGCGTCCTGCTCCACCACCACCACCTCGTGACCCGCCTCCACCAGGTGGTCGGCGATGTAGGAGCCCCACACCCCGGCGCCTGCCACCATCACCCTCATCAGCGGCGCTCCTCCTCGCTGAGCAGGTCGTCGAGCCGGTCGCGGGCGTCGGCGGCGACCGAGACGCGGACCACGTCGCCCTCGGCCAGCACCGTGGACGTCCCGGGGACGAACGCGCCGCCCCGGCGTGTGATGCTGACCACCCGCAGGCCGCCGCCGTCCTCCAGGTCGGCCACGGAGCGGTCGACCAGGTGCTGGGGCAGTTCCAGGCGGAGCAGGGAGACCTCGCCGCGGCCGAAGGCGCCCTCGTCCTTGAGGGTGCGGTGCTCCAGGTAGTCGACCACCTTGCGCAGGGCCCAGTCGACGCTCGAGACGGTGACCACGCCGAGCTCCTCGTAGATGGCGGCCCGCCTGGGGTCGTGGATGCGGGCGATGACCCTGGGCACCCGGTAGGCGTCCCGGGCCACCCTGGCCGCCACCACGTTGGAGTTGTCGCCGCTGGTGACGGCGACCAGCGCGTCTGCCTGGCCCACCCCCGCCGCCTCCAGCACGTCGCGGTCGAAGCCAATGCCCTCCACCGTCCGGCCCGCGAAGCCCTCGCCGAGCCGGTCGAACGCCTTGCGGTCCTTGTCGACCACGGCGACCGTGTCGCCCCGCTCGACGAGGATCGCGGCAAGGCCGCCGCCGACCCGCCCGCAGCCGACGATCACGACCCGCATCCGCTACGCCTCCGGGTGGGTGGCGGGCTCCTGCTCCGGGACGACGAAGCGGTACCCCATCCCGGGCTCGGTCAGCAGCAGCTGGGGCGCTGCCGGGTCGTCCAGCTTCTTGCGCAGGTTGGCCATGTAGACCCGCAGGTACTGGGACTCCTCGCTGTAGCCGGGGCCCCAGACCCGCTCGAGCAGGAAGCGGTGGGTGCACAGCCGCCCGGCGTTGGTGGCCATGGTCTCGAGCAGCCGGTACTCGGTGGGTGTGAGCCGCACCGGCGCGCCCTCCCTGGTCACGAGCTTGGCGTCGAGGTCGACGGCCACGTCGCCGGCCTGGATCACCCGCGGACGGTCGGCCGCGGCGCCCCGGCCGTGGCGGATGGCGACGCGGATGCGCGCCATCAGCTCGGCCACCCCGAACGGCTTGGTCACGTAGTCGTCGGCGCCGAGGTCGAGGGCGGCCACCTTGTCGCGCTCGGAGTCGATGGCGGTCAGCACCACGACCGGCACCTGGGTCCAGGTCCGCAGCCGGCGCAGCACCTCGAGCCCGGGCACGCCGGGCAGGCCCAGGTCGAGCACCACGCAGTCGGGCTGGTTGGCCTCGACCGCGGCCAGGGCGGCATCGCCCGTGCTGGCGGTGGCCACCTCGTAGCCGCGCACGCGCAGGTTGGCGGCGACGGCCCGCACGATCGGCGGCTCGTCGTCGACGACCAGCACCCGGTCGGTCATCCGACCGCCGCCTGCGCGACCGCCGGCAGGCTGAGCACGAACGTCGACCCGCCGCCCGGGGTCGTCTCGACCCATAGGCCGCCGCCGTGCGCCCGCGCAATCCCTCGGCAGATGGCCAGGCCCATCCCGGTTCCCTCGGGCCGCTTGCCGCCGCCCTTGAGCCGGTAGAACTGGTCGAACACGCGCTCGCGCTCGGGCGCCGGGATGCCCGGGCCGCGGTCGGCCACGCGGATCTCGACCTCCCCCCCGGCCGCCCGGGCGGTGACGGCGACCGGGCCGTTGCCCGCATACTTGCGGGCGTTGTCGAGCAGGTTGGTGAGCACCTGGTCGATCCGCACCAAGTCGACCAGCACCGGGGGCAGGCCCTCGGGCACGTCGATGTCCACTCGCTGTCTGGACGCCGCCCGGGCCCGCCTGATCACCGGCCCGACCAGGTCGCCCACGGTGGTCTCGGTCAGGAGGGGGTCGAGCGCGCCCGCCTCGATGCGCGACATGTCCAGCAGGTTGTGGACCAGCCGGGTCAGGCGGTCGGTCTCCACGTCGATGGTGGCCAGGAACTGCCTGCGCTCGGCCTCGTCCCACTGCACGTCCGGGCTGAGCAGGCTGGAGGCCGACGCCTTGATGGACGCCAGGGGGGTGCGCAGGTCGTGGGAGACGGAGTTGAGCAGGGCGGTACGGAGCCGGTCGGTCTCGACCAGCGCCTCGGCCCGGCTGCGCTCCCGCTCCTGCTGGCCCTGCTCGACGGCGAGGGCGGCCTGGTTGGCGAAGGTGGCGAGCACGCGGCGCTCGGCCTCGCCGAAGCCCAGCGAGTCGGGGCCGCCGGCGATCACGACCATGGCCCCGACCAGCGTGTCCCCGGCCCACATGGGCACGGTCAGGGCCATGCCGGGCCGGAGGTCGCCCTGGGCCGGACCGCGGACCCCGACCGACTGGTCGGCCGTGGCGTCGGCGAAGCGCTGCTCCAGGGCGTCGGGCAGCTGGCCGGCGGCGGCCGCCAGCCGGACCCCCCCGCCGTCCTCGTCGGGCAGCACGATCGCGCAGCCGGCCAGGTCGAACAGCGTGCGCACGGTGCGCACGACCCGCAGCAGGGTCTCGTCGAGGCCGCCGTGGGCGACCAGGCTGGTCGACAGCTCGAACAGCGTGCGGCTCTCGCGCTCCCGCTGCTCGGCCACGGCCCGGCGCCGCTCCATTGCCCCGACCAGCCCGCTGACCACCAGCGCGATCAGCAGGTAGACGCCGAGCGACAGGTAGTCCTGCTTCTCGGTGACGATGAAGGTGTTGTACGGCGGCAGGAACAGGAAGTCGAAGGCCAGGAAGCCGAGCCCGGCCGCGACGAGCCCGGGCCCGAGCCCGCCGGTGGCGGCCGAGGCGACGACCACCAGCAGGAAGGCGAGCACAACGTTGGTCTTGGTGACCTGTCCGCGGAAGGCGAGCAGCACGGCGGTGACCGCGACCGTGCCCACGACGGCCACCGTGTAGGCCAGAGTGGTCCGAGGCCCGGTGACGGCCAGCCGCCGCCGTGATGCGTCCATGTCCAGGTAAGGATAGCCGCGCGGGTCGCCGGCATCGTGCCGGGGTGCCACCACCTGGGCGAAGCTTTGCGTTTCCTTAGCGCCGCCACCGTGGCCTTTGACGGGTCCTTTGCGCCGCCCTGAGACGGTGATCCCACCGAGTGAACACCCACCCCTGCGCTGCTTGGAGGAAGGCATGGATCTCGTCGCCGTCGCCATCGTGCTCGCCCTGGCCGTCGTCGCCTTCCTGTGGCTCAGCTTCATCGAGAAGGCCTGAAGGATCCGAGGAACCCATCAAAGGCCTGAAGGATCCGAGGAACCCACCAATGGACTGGGAGAACGCGCTCGCCCTGATCACGTCGATCGCCCTGATCGGGTACCTGTTCTACACCCTCATCCGACCGGAGCGGTTCTAGATGTTCATCTCCAACGTCGTCCAGCCGCTGCTCCTGCTCGCGGTCGTGGCGCTGCTGGCCGTCCCGGTCGGCGACTACATCGCCCGGGTGATGACCGGCGAGCGTACCTTCCTGCACCCGGTGCTCGGGCCGGTCGAGCGGCTCGCCTACCGCAGCCTGCGCCTCTCGCCCGACCGCGAGCAGTCCTGGAAGGCCTATGCCCGGTCGCTTCTCGTCTTCTCGCTGGCCTCCATCGCCGGCCTCTACGTGCTGCAACGCATCCAGGGCGTGCTGCCGGCCAACCCGGACGGCTTCGCGGCGGTGCCGCCTTACCTCGCCCTGAACACCGCCGTGTCGTTCGTGACCAACACCGACTGGCAGAACTACCTGGGCGAGCAGACGATGAGCCACCTCACCCAGATGGCCGGCCTGGCCGTGCAGAACTTCGTGTCGGCCGGGGTCGGGCTGGCGGTCGCCATCGCCCTCATCCGCGGGCTCACGCGCCGGCGCAGTGAGACGCTCGGCAACTTCTGGGTCGACCTCACCCGGGCGGTCCTGTTCGTGCTGCTGCCGCTGAGCATCCTCCTCGCCTCGGTGCTCATGGGCCGCGGCGTGGTCCAGAACTTCTACGGGCAGCGCGAGGTCGTCACCGTGGCCGGGGCCAGCCAGAAGCTCCCGGGTGGGCCGGTCGCCTCCCAGGAGGCGATCAAGGAGCTCGGCACTAACGGCGGCGGCTTCTACAACGCCAACTCGGCCCACCCGTACGAGAACCCGGACCCGGTCACCGACTTCCTCGAGATGCTGGCCCTGCTGGTGATCCCGTTCGGCCTCACCGCGACCTACGGCAAGCTCGTCGGGTCGCGGCGCCAGGGCTGGGCGGTCTTCGCGGCCATGGCCATCATCTGGGCCGGCATGACGGCCACCGCGATCGTGGCCGAGCAGGCCGGCAACCCGGTCGCCGAGCGGGCCGGGGTCGACCAGGCCGCCGCGGCCGGGACGGCCGCCCAGGCCGGCGGGAACATGGAGGGCAAGGAGACCCGCTTCGGCATCGGCGCCTCGGGCACCTGGGCGGCCAGCACCACCGGCACCTCGACGGGTGCGGTCAACTCCTTCCACGACTCCTACACCGCCATCGGCGGGCTCGTACCCACCTCCCACGTGCTGCTCGGCGAGGTGTCCCCGGGCGGGGTGGGCACCGGGCTGTACGGCATGCTCGTGTTCGTGCTGCTCAGCGTGTTCATCGCCGGCCTCATGGTCGGTCGGACGCCCGAGTGGCTGGGCAAGAAGATCCAGTCCCGCGAGGTGAAGCTCGCCGGCCTGGCCATCCTGATCATGCCGGCCACCGTGCTCACGCTCACCGCGATCGCGGCCATCACCTCGGTCGGCCTCTCGTCGCGGCTCAACCTCGGCCCGCACGGCCTGACCGAGATCCTCTACGCCTTCACGTCCCAGACCAACAACAACGGCTCGGCGTTCGCCGGCCTGACCGGCAACACCCCCTTCTACAACCTGACCGGGTCGGTGGCGATGTTCTTCGGGCGCTTCCTGTTCATCATCCCGGTGCTGGCGATCGCGGGCAGCCTGGCCGCCAAGGAGCGCGTCCCGACCGGGCCCGGCACCTTCCCGACGGACACCCCGCTGTTCGTCGGCCTGCTGGTCGGCGTGGTGCTGATCGTCGGGGCCCTGACCTTCTTCCCGGTCCTCGCCCTCGGCCCGCTCGTCGAGCACCTCCTGCAGGCCATCGGCCAGCTCTTCTAACGAGGACTGCCGACAGCCATCCAGATGGCGATCTCTACCAGACAGGCTCAAGACAGAAAAGGCACACGACACCCCATGGCAACCACTTCGCGCAAGCTCTTCGAGCCGGCGATCGTGCGGGGGGCGGTCGCCGCCTCGTTCCGCAAGCTCGATCCGCGGGTCCAGGTCCGCAACCCGGTGATGTTCGTGGTCGCGGTGGGCAGCGTCCTGGTCACCCTGCGGCTCCTGGTCAACCTGTTCTCCGGCGGCGGTCCCGGCGGCATCTCGTTCACCGGGCAGGTGGCGCTCTGGCTCTGGTTCACGGTGCTGTTCGCCAACTTCGCCGAGGCCATGGCCGAGGGCCGCGGCAAGGCCCAGGCCGACGAGCTGCGCAAGACCCGCAAGGACACGGTCGCCCGCCGCCTCACCGCGGAGGGCGCCACCGAGCAGGTGCCAGCGGCCGAGCTGCGCGCCGGCGACGAGGTGATGGTCGAGGCGGGCGAGGTCATCCCCGGCGACGGCGAGGTGGTCGAGGGGATCGCCTCGGTCGACGAGTCGGCCATCACCGGCGAGTCGGCCCCGGTCATCCGCGAGTCGGGTGGCGACCGCTCGGCGGTCACCGGCGGGACCAAGGTGCTGTCGGACTGGATCCGCGTCCGGGTCACCTCCGAGCCGGGCAAGAGCTTCCTCGACCGCATGATCGCGCTGGTCGAAGGGGCCGAGCGGCAGAAGACCCCCAACGAGATCGCCCTGTCGATCCTGCTCAGCATCCTCACGATCATCTTCCTGTTCGCAGTCGTGACCCTGCAGCCGTTCGCGGTCTACTCGGGCCGGCGGGCCGAGGTGGTGGTGCTCATCGCCCTGCTCGTCTGCCTCATACCGACCACCATCGGCGCGCTGCTCTCGGCCATCGGCATCGCCGGCATGGACCGCATGGTCCAGCACAACGTCCTGGCCATGTCCGGCCGGGCCGTCGAAGCCGCCGGCGACGTCGACACCCTGCTGCTCGACAAGACCGGCACGATCACGCTCGGCAACCGGCAGGCGACCGAGTTCCTGCCCCTGCCCGGCGTCGACATGAGCGAGCTGGTCGACGCCGCCCAGCTCTCCTCGCTGTCCGACGAGACTCCCGAGGGCCGCTCCATCGTGGTCCTGGCCAAGGAGCGGTACGGCCTGCGCGGGCGGGAGCTGCTCGAGCGCCGGGCCCAGTTCGTGGCGTTCACGGCCCAGACCAGGATGTCAGGCGCCGACGTGGACGGGCGCGTGGTGCGCAAGGGCGCGGCCGACGCGGTCGTCAGCTGGGTGGCCGAGCACGGCGGGCACGTCCCGCCCCAGCTCTCCCCGATGGTCGAGGAGATCGCCCGCTCCGGGGGCACCCCGCTGGTGGTGGCCGAGGCGGGACCGGTGGCCGACGGGGCGGCCCCGGCCTCGCGCGCTTCAGGCGGGGTGGCCTCGCGCGCTTCAGGCGAGAGGGCCCGCGCGCTCGGCGTGGTGCACCTCAAGGACATCGTCAAGGGCGGCATGCGCGACCGCTTCGACCAGCTCCGGCGCATGGGCATCCGCACGGTGATGATCACCGGCGACAACCCGCTCACCGCAGCCGCCATCGCCAGCGAGGCGGGCGTGGACGACTTCCTGGCCCAGGCCACGCCCGAGCGGAAGATGGAGCTGATCCGGGGCGAGCAGGGCGGCGGCAAGCTCATCGCCATGACCGGCGACGGCACCAACGACGCCCCGGCGCTCGCCCAGGCCGACGTCGGCGTGGCCATGAACACCGGCACGGTCGCCGCCAAAGAGGCTGGCAACATGGTCGACCTCGACTCCAACCCGACCAAGCTCATCGAGATCGTGGAGATCGGCAAGCAGCTCCTGATCACGCGCGGGTCGCTGACCACCTTCTCGATCGCCAACGACGTGGCCAAGTACTTCGCGATCATCCCGGCGCTGTTCGCCGCCACCTACCCCGTGCTCGACAGGGTGAACGTCCTGCGCCTGGAGAGCCCGCAGTCGGCCGTGCTCTCGGCCGTGATCTTCAACGCCCTCATCATCATCGCCCTGGTGCCCCTGGCCCTCCGCGGCGTGCGCTTCCGGGCGGTCTCGGCCACCGCGCTGCTCCGCCGCAACCTGCTCATCTACGGCCTGGGCGGCATCGTCCTGCCCTTCATCGGCATCAAGCTGATCGACATCGTCATCAACCTGCTCCGCCTCGCCTGACCCAAGGAGCGCTCCCACCATGCTCACCGACATCCGCCGAGGGGTCATCGCCCTCGTCGCGTTCACCGTGATCTGCGGGCTGCTCTACCCGCTGCTCATGTTCGGCGTCGGGCAGGTCGCCTTCCGCGGGGCCACCGACGGCAGCCTGGTCCGGCGCAACGGCCGGGTCGTCGGGTCCGCCCTGATCGGCCAGTCGTTCACCGACCCCAGGTACTTCTGGGGCCGCCCGTCCGCCGCCGGCCCCGACGGCTACGACCCGACCGCCTCGGGCGCGTCCAACCTGGGGCCGACCTCGAAGAAGCTGGCCGGCACGATCGCCGAGCGGGTCGACGCGCTCCTCAAGGCCAACCCGGGCAAGACCGCAGCCGACATCCCGGTCGAGCTGGTCACCGCGTCCGGCTCCGGGCTCGACCCGAACATCTCGCCGGCCGGTGCCGAGTTCCAGGTCGAGCGGGTCGCCCAGGCCCGCGGCCTGGACGTCGAGGCGGTCCGCCGGCTGGTGGAGGAGCACACCCAGGGTCGTGACCTGGGCGTGCTCGGCGAGCCACGCGTGAACGTGCTCCGGCTCAACCTCGCCCTCGACGGCGGAGGCGGTCGCTGACCGCGGCCGCCGGACCTGGACCGATGCGCTGGCAGGCGCCTGGCCGGGGAGCCATCCTGAGCCCATCATGACCGACGGCCTGCACGTCCCCCGCCACGGGCGCCTCAAGATCTTCCTGGGCGCCGCGGCGGGCGTCGGCAAGACCTTCGCCATGCTCGGGGAGGCCCGTGACCTCAAGGCCCAAGGCGTCGACGTGGTCGTCGGCTACCTGGAGCCGCACGGGCGTCGAGCCACCGAGCAGCGGGCGGCCGGGCTCGAGGTCGCGCCGCGCCGGATCGCCCGGGTCAGGGGCCGCCCGTTCGCCGAGATGGACACCGACTGGATCCTGGAGCGCTCCCCGCAGCTCTGCCTGGTCGACGAGCTGGCCCACACCAACCACCCGGGCGGCCGCAACGGCAAGCGCTGGCAGGACGTGGACGACCTGCTCGCGGCCGGGGTCGACGTGTTCACCACCGCCAACATCCAGCACCTCGAGAGCCTCAACGACAAGGTCTTCGAGATCACCGGGGTGCGGGTGCGGGAGACGTTCCCGGACCGGCTGCTGAACCAGGCCGACGAGGTCGTGCTGGTCGACCTCTCGCCCGAGGCGCTGCGCGAGCGCATCGCCCAGGGGCGGGTCTACGCGCCCGAGAAGGTCCGCACGGCGCTGACCAACTTCTTCCGGCCCGACAACCTGGCCGCGCTCCGCGCCCTCGCCCTCCGCGAGGTCGCCGAGCAGGAGGAGGGCAGCCTTGCCGACGCCGGGCCGGACGACGACGAGGTCGTCGCCCTCGGCGAGCGGGTCATGGTCTGCATCGACGGCCGGCCCAACTCGAGCGGGCTGGTGCGCCGGGCCGCCCGCATGGCCCGCCGGTCCAGCGGCAAGCTCTACATGCTCCACGTCGAGCCCGAGGACGAGCGCGAGTCGTCCCAGGTGCACGAGAAGGTCGACGAGGCGGCGGCGCTCGCCCGCCGGCTCGGGGCCACGGTGCTGCGCAGGGGCGGCGACGTGGCCGAGGTCATCGTCGACGCCGCCCGCGAGCTCGGGGTGACCCAGATCGTGCTCGGGGAGTCCCACCGGCCGCGCTGGAAGGAGCTGGTCGGCCAGTCGATCATCGCCCGCATCCTGCGTGAGACCGACGGCGTGGACATCCACATCATCGCCGACGCCCGCGCCCGGGCCGCCAGCTCAGCCCCAGGCCCGAAGGACTGATCCGCCCACGCTCCCCTGGAGCACCGGTCAAGTATCGGCGAGGCGATTGCGCATGCTGCAGAGCCAGGGAGCCCAGCACCCGCCCGCCGTGGGTACTTGACCGGGGCTCCAACCGCCGCCGAGCCGTCGGCGGAGCGGGCGGCGGGCCGCTAGCATTGACCCATGGCGGAGACCCGCAAGCGGGGTACCCGGCCGCGGTTCGAGACCGGCTGGGAGCCGTTCAGCCTGCCCGAGGACGAGGTCCTGCGCCGGGGGGCCGCGCTCTTCGACGACGGCATGTACTGGGAGGCGCACGAGGTCTGGGAAGAGGTGTGGCGCATGCGCGCCGGCCGGCCCGACCGCGACTTCCTCAAGGGCATCATCCAGGGCGCGGCCGGCATGTGGCACGCCACCCAGGGCAACTACAAGGGGGCGGTCAGCGTCATGGGACGGGCGGTGGAGTACCTGGAGCCATACCGCCCGGCCAAGGACGGCATCGACGTCGACGCCCTGAGCGCCTCGCTCCGGGTGGCCGTGGAAGCCTGCCGGAAGGCGCTGGCCGGCGGCCCCGACCCGCAGATCGAAATGGTCAAGCTCAGGCTGGGGGCCCAGGGTGACCAGTGAGGAGCCCAGGGTCACCAGTGAGGAGCCCAGGGTCACCGGTAGGGAGTCGAGGGTCACCAGTAGGGCCAGCCGCCAGCCGCCGGCCGTACCCGGCGACGGCGACGAGGCGGTCACCGCGATGGCCGAGGCGCGGGCGCGCGTCCGGGCCCGCTTCGAGGGCACGGTGCGCCGCATCCGGATCCAGTCGCTGGCCGGCGCTCCCACCCTCGAGGTGCAGCTCGACGACGGCACCGGCCGGCTCTCCGCCCTGTTCATGGGCCGCCGCGGCATCAACGGCATCGAGTGCGGCCGCCGCCTCGCCATCGAGGGCACCCCGGTCGCCGGCGAGCGCGGCCTGACCCTCTACAACCCCGCCTACGACCTGCGCTAGAACCCCGGCCGGTCGGCTTCCCCAGGCCTGGCAGCGACTGGCTTGCGTGGTGGGCGCTGTTGAGCGATACGTTTTGATCGCCTGCAGGCAAGAGGGTAAATTCCGCCGGTTGCCGCCCGGAGTGCGGCAATCCCTGGCCAGCCGGTCGAGGAACACGCATCCCCTCCTCGGCGCCGGGCAGTTGCGTATCCGAGAAGAGGGAGCCAGATGGGCGACCCGCCCCAACTCAAGTGGCGGAAAAGCACCTTTAGTGGCGTCAACGGCTGCGTCGAGGTTGCGTTCCTCGACGGTTCTGTCGCTATGCGGGACTCAAAGGATCGGCACTCCCCGGTCATCGAGTTCACCGCCGCCGAGTGGGCGGCGTTCATCGACGGCGTCCGGGGCGACGAGTTCGGGACTTCCTGAGCCCAGTCACTTCCTGAGCCCAGTCACTTCCTGAAGCCAGTCAAGGAGTCGATCGGCCGAGCCCTCCGGGCGAGGCGTGGTGCCCGACAAGGCGCTGGCCGCGCTCGGAGGGCCTCGTGTTGCAGGGGGCCGGCTGGTCCAGCAGTCAGGTGGGGTCGAACTGCCCGTCACGGACCCCATGTACGAAGGCCGCCCATTCGGCGGCCGTGAACACCAAGATGGGTCCGTGACGTTCCTTGGAGTCACGCACTGCCACGTGACTTTCGACGAACGCAACCTCCACGCAACCGTTCACGGTTGACAGCGTGCTCTTCCGCCACACCGCAGAGGACATGTCCACCATCCCACTTCTCCCTCGTTCCAGCCCATCAGCTCCTCGGGAGAAGCTGAGCAGAGCGGCCGGCCTTCGGACGCAGGTCCTGCTGCGCGCAGGGAGCCGATACTAGCGCATTTCGGTGGATTCGCTCAGGAATCTCTCAAGGACCGATCCCCCCGGTGGATGAGCTCCGCTGCCGGTTCCGGCCGATGGATCTCGCCATGGAGGGGCGGATCAACCCCGCTCACACCAGGCGTGCAGACATGCCCGTCGGTCCAGGACGTTCCGCACTCGCCACAGACGTGCCGGCGCGGCCAGTGCCTGATCGTGCGCGGCCCCTCGAACAGCCAACCGGGCAGGAACGGGATGATCAGCATAGCGACCAAGGCAGCAATGCCGGCCCAGGGAATCGGGGAGTCTGGCACTGGTCCCTCCTCGAAGAAAGCGGCGCTCAGCTCGGCGGGTCCATCCGTCGGTTGCCTCTCCCCCCGTCGAGTGCGCTCTCCGCGCCCGCGGAGGCTCGGTCGGCCCGGAACTCACGGACGCTCGCCGTCCAGCGCCAGTAGAGCCGCATGCCAAGGCGGATGGTGAGGTGGGCCTGCAGCAGCAGGAGCATGACGACGGCCAGCACGATGCTGGCGTCGACCAGGACCCACAGCGTCCTGCCGAACAGGAAGTCGACGCCTCGCATCATCCGCTCCTTCCGCGAGGGCGCCGGACCGGATGACGGGACCGCTGGAGTGTGGTTGATTGAGACTGTTATCTATCACATACCATATGCAAACACCTATATGCAAGGTGCAGATCGAATGAATCCTACAGCAAGCATCGTTCTGAGACTTTCCTAAGCAATCTCGGGTAGACTGCGCCAACTTCACGAGGAGGTCGGAGCCCCGTGACTCGACGAAGCCCCACGGTTCGGCGTCGGCGGTTGGGGATCGAGCTACGCCAGTTGCGGGAGGCCGCCGACCTCACCATCGATCAGGTGGCGAAGGCGCTGGAATGCTCCGACTCGAAGGTCTCCCGCATCGAGACCGGACGGGTCGGCGCGACGCCGCGTGACGTCCGCGACATGTTGGCTCTCTACCAGGTCAGCGACGAGCAGCGCGACGCCCTGATCCAGATCGCTCGGGAGGCTCGCCAAAAGGGTTGGTGGCACGAGTACGGCGATGTGCCCATCGTGCCCGCCTACATCGGCTTGGAGGTTGCCGCTGCCTCCGTCCGCCTCTTCGAGCCCCTCGTCGTCCCCGGCATCTTGCAGACGGTCGAGTATGCGCGAGCGGTGATTCACTCGGTATTCCCGAAGCTGCCTCCCGAGGAGATCGAGCACCGGGCTGAGCTCCGCATGGCCAGACAGTCGCTCCTCACCCAGGACGACCCGCTGGCACTCTGGGTCGTGCTCGACGAGGCGGTCCTGCATCGCCTGATCGGCGAGCATGCGGTTGCCCGCGAGCAGCTCCACCGCCTCATCGAGGCGGCCGAGCTGCCCAACGTGACGCTCCAGATGCTGCCGTTTGCTGCCGGAGTGCACGCGGGCAGCGACGGCGCGTTCAACATCATCGGCTTCGACGAGCCAGCCGACCCCGACCTCGTCTTCCTCGAGCATGCCGCCGTCGCCCTCTATCTCGAGACTGCCGAGGAGGTCGACCGGTTCCGGTTGCTGTTCGACCGCCTGTGCGATACCGCGCTCGACCCCGCAGCCTCGACCGACTTCATCATGGCGCTGGCCAAGGAGCTGTAGCGGGGCATGTCGTGGGGGCCTGATCGCCGCCTGTTCATCGGCAACGCGCTGGCCGAGGAGCTTGGCCGAGGAGCTTGGCCGAGGAGCTGTAGCCCGGCCTGTCGGTGAGCTGGGCCGGGCGGGTCAGCCGCGGGGGTCGGCCAGGCGCTGGGGGTTCTGGGCGGCGGTGCCCGCGATCACGGGGGTCTCGTCCTCCTCGGGCTCGGGCGGCTTGCCGACCAGCATCTCGCGCACGTAGCCCTCGGTCCCCTCCGAGGCCACCACGAGCACCTCGTCGCCCACGGCGAACACGGTCTCCTCCTTGGGGACCACGACGTGGCCCTCGCGTACCACGGCGACCACCGCCGCGTCGACCGGCAGGCCGAGGTCGCGCAGGGTCCGGCCAATCGACGGCGAGCCATCGGCCAGGGTGACCTCGTGCAGCGACACGTGCCCCTGCTCGAACTGCATGAGCCGGACCATGCTGCCGACGGTGACCGCCTCCTCGACCAGCGAGCGCAGGATGTGGGGGGTGGACACGGCCACGTCGACGCCCCAGGCCTCGTTGAACAGGCCGTGGTTCTTGGGGTTGTTCACCCGTGCGACCACCCTGGGCACCGCGAACTCCTGCTTGGCGAGCAGCGAGATGACCAGGTTGTCCTCGTCGTCGCCGGTGGCGGCGACCATCACGTCGGCGTGGGCGATCCCGGCCATGACCAGGGAGAGGACCTCGCAGGCGTCGAACGGGAACCACTCGGCCTCGTCGAGGGAGCCGCGGGCCGCCTCGATCACGGCCGGGTCCTTCTCCAGCATCGTGACCTGGTGGCCGCCTTCGAGCAGGTCGGCGGCGATGAACTGGCCGACGTTGCCGGCTCCGGCGATGGCGACCCTCACGAGCGTGCCTCGTCTGCGTGGCCGGACCGCGCGGGCTCCTCCAGCTCGTCCTGCTGGGTCCTGCGGGCGGCCAGGATCATCGGGCGCAGCTCGTCCAGGCCGGGGTTGTCGACGGCCAGGTGGACCTGGTCGCCCTCCTGGAGGATCAGGTTCGGGGTCACGATGCGGGCCTGGCCGGTGCGGGTGACCGCCACCACCCGCCGGTGCCCGTCGGCCTCGAGCTCGGCGATCGGCCAGCCGGCCCACTCCGGGGGCAGGACCAGGGTGACCAGGGAGATGCCCTCGGTGGGGTCCTTCCAGTCGGAGGCCACCTGGTCGGGGATGAGGAAGCGCATCACCTGGTCGGTGGTCCACTTGACGGTGGCCACGGTCGGGATGCCCAGCCGCTGGTAGATCTCGGCGCGGCGCGGGTCGTAGATGCGGGCGACCACGATCGGGACCTCGAACTTCTCGCGGGCGAGGCGGGCGGCGACGATGTTGGAGTTGTCGCCGCTGGAGACGGCGGCGAACGCCCCGGCGTGCGCCACGCCGGCCTCAGCCAGGACCGCCTCGTCGAACCCGTAGCCGTGGACCTTCTGGCACTCGAACCCGTAGCGGAGCGACCGGAAGGCGTTCGGGTTCTTGTCGATGATCGCGATCGTGTGCCCGCGGGCCTCGAGCCGGGCCGCCAGCTCGGAGCCCACCCGTCCGCATCCCATGATGATGACGTGCAACTCGGCTCCTTCCCCCTCGGCCCTGGTCAGGTCGAGCGATCGGCGTGGCAGCCGTCATCTTGGAGCCGGCCGCGACCGGGCGCAACGTCCTGCGGGAGGCCGTGCGGCGGCGGGCCCGCGCGCGCCATACTGGGTGGACGAGCGCGCGGTGCGGCGTCATGGAGGCGGCGTTGGCCACGAACTTGAAGCCGGAGCTGAAACAGGTCCCGCCGGTGCCGCGGGAGTCGCGCCGGTACCAGTCACCCCTGTACCGGGCCAAGCGCGTGCTGCTCGGGGCCCCGCTGAAGACGTCGCAGCTGATCAACGAGCGCATCAGCAAGCGGGTGGCACTGGCCGTGTTCTCGTCCGACCCGATCTCCTCCACCGCCTACGCCACCGAGGAGATCCTGATCGTCCTGGTCACCGCGGCCGCCATCGGCTTCACGCTGCCGGTCTCGCTCGGCATCGCCGCCCTCCTGCTGCTCCTCGTCATCTCCTACCGGCAGGTGATCGAGACCTACCCGTCGGCCGGCGGCGCCTACGTGGTGAGCCGCGACAACTTCGGCAACCTGGTCGCCTCGGTCGCCGGGGCCGCCCTGCTCGTCGACTACGTGCTCACGGTGGCGGTGAGCGTGTCGAGCGGCGTGGCGGCCATGGTGAGCGTGTACGGCTGGCTCCAGCCCTACGTGGTCTGGATCTCGGTCGGCTTCGTGGTCCTGCTCGCCTGGGGCAACCTGCGCGGCATCCGCGAGGCCGGCCGCATCTTCGCGGTCCCGACCTACGTGTACGTCGTCAGCGTGGGCGCGATGGTGGTGGTGGGCATCTGGCGGGTGGCCGCCGGCGGCCTGTCCCCGATCGGGTACTCGCCCGCCGAGCAGGCCGAGCTCCACGGCGCCGGCCAGGCCGTCGGCGCGGTCACGCTCTTCCTCATCCTGCGCGCGTTCGCGTCGGGGACCACCGCCCTGACCGGCGTAGAGGCGATCTCCAACGGCGTGTCGGCGTTCCGGCGCCCGGAGGCCCACAACGCCAAGCGGACCCTGCTGGCCATGGCCTTCATCATGGGGTCGCTGTTCGTCGGCATCAGCTACCTCGCCGGCCACCTGGGCATCCACCCCTTCGAGTCCGGCTTCCCGACCGTGCTGTCCCAGCTCTCCCGCTACGTCCTGGCCGCCGACTCGAGCGCGGTCGGGCACGCCGCGTTCCTGCTCCTCCAGGCGGCGACCCTGCTCATCCTGGTGCTGGCGGCCAACACCTCGTTCTCCGGCTTCCCGCTGCTGGCCTCCTTCGCGGCCGAGGACGCGCTGCTGCCCAGGCAGCTGCGCAAGCGCGGGCACCGGCTGGTCTACTCCAACGGGATCATCGTGCTCTCGGCCATCGCCATCGTGCTGATCATCGGGTTCCGGGCCCGCGTCTCCGCGCTCATCCCGCTGTACGCGATCGGGGTGGTGACCTCGTTCACCCTGGCCCAGCTCGGCATGACCAGGCGTCACCTCAAGCACCGGGAGCGGGGCTGGCGGGCGGGGCTGGCCGTGAACGGCGTCGGCGGGCTGGTCACCTTCGTCGTCCTCCTGGTGATCATCGTGGCCAAGTTCAACCAGGGCGCGTGGATGGTGGTCGTGGCCATCCCGGTGATCGTGCTGCTGCTGCTGCGCACCCAGAGCGCCTACCGCTCCGAGGTGGCCGAGCTGAAGGTCGAGGCGTCGCAGCGGCTCGCCCCGCCCAAGCCCCGCCACGAGGTGGTCGTGCTGGTCGAGGACCTGGACCGGGCCACCCTGGGAGGCCTGCAGTACGCCCGCCAGCTCAACCCGCTCTCGATCACCGCGGTGCACGTCGCCGTCGACCCCGACCATGCCCGCGAGCTGGCCCAGCTCTGGGCCAAGGTGCACATCCCGATCCCGCTCGAGGTGGTCGACTGCCCGGACCGCAACCTGCTCGCCACGGTCGAGGAGACCATCGCCGAGCTGGTCAGGCCCGACACCGAGGTCACGGTGCTGATCCCCAAGCGCGGCTACAGCAAGTTCTGGCACCGCCTCCTGCACGACCGGACCGCGCTCGGGGTGTTCAAGGTGCTGGGCGAGATGGACAACGTGAACGTCACCATCGTCCCGTTCCGGCTGGGCAACGGGCCGACGCTGGCCTCGGTGAGTCACGAGGACCTGCGCGGCCACGTCCAGGCCGGAGGAGCCTGATCCAGCCGGGCCACCGCTCCGCCCCCAGCCCGCCGCCGCGGCCCGCACCCGCCCCGGGAGACGCCCCGCCCCGGGACCGCTCAGGGAGATGCCCCGGCCCGCGACCGCTCCGCCACCCCGGCCCGCGACCGCCCCGGGAGACGACCCGCTCCGCTCCGCACCCGCTCAGGGAGATGCCCCGCTCCGCACCCGCCCGGGAGACGCCCCGGCCCGCACCCGCTCAGGGAGAGCGGATGGCCATGAACTCGCTGGTGTCGTCGCCCGGGCGGCGCTCCTCGCCGGAGACCCGCTGCTCGCCCAGACGGCGGGAGCGGCCGGTCTCGGCGAAGCGGCGCACGAGGTAGGGCTTGAGTTCCCGGAACACCTCGGCGTAGGACTCGACCCGGGCCTCGGCCTCCTCGGGGGTGTCGCCCCGCACCTCGGCGATGAAGGTGGCGGTGCGGGCGAAGTACAGCGGGATCAAGGAGTCGATCAGCTTGCCGTGGTCCATGACCTGGGCGTTGTAGGCGAGCAGGTAGTCGTAGCAGATCCTCGCCCACAGGTCGACGCGCAGCCGGAAGCCCTCGGGCCGGTCGGCCGCCTCCTGGATCGCCCTCACGACCCCGGCCAGGTTCTCGGCCGCGAGCACCTGGCGCCAGACCTTCTGGTGGGTCACGTACCCCTCGACGAAGCGCCAGAGCAGGCGGTCCGAGTTGACGCGGATCTCCTCGGTCGAGGTTGCGGAACGGAAGCCGAAGGTCGGCACCGGCTGGATCTCGGTGGTGCCCGTCCAGTGGTCGACGTACCGCCCGGCGAGCGCGAACAGGCTGCCCACGACCTGGCGGAACATGGGGCCAAGGTCCTTGCCCGGGTCCTTGGCGTCGTGCAGCTTGGCGCCCAGGACCGTCTGGCAGACGCTGAAGCCCTCGCACAGCGCGACCGTGGTCATCCAGATGTCGACCCCGAAGCGGGCCACGTCGGTGTTCCACACCTGCTTGGCGGCCCAGTGGCCGGCGAGCCGGCCCGAGAACCCGAAGTCGCCGCCGATCGGCTGGCGCAGGCAGCGGCCGTAGAGGGCGGCTGTGATCGGGAAGGCGATCGAGTTGGTGATCGTGCCGTCGAACTTGTGCCGCGCGTACATGGGCGCGACCAGGTCGTAGCCGTGGTCCAGCACGGGACCGACGAGCCGGTCGACCCACTCCGGGCTGACCGAGCGCAGGTCGGCGTCGAACACCGCGCAGGCACGGGCATCCAGGCTGTCGGCGACCGCGAAGATGGAGCGGAAGGCCGAGCCCTTCCCGGACATCCCGGTGTAGGTGAACGCCACCTTGTCGGGGGCCACGGTCTTCGGGTCGAGCAGCAGCAGCGCCTCGTCGCCAGCGGTGGAGGCCTCGAGCGCGGCCTGTCTGGTCCCGTCGGTCGAGCCGCCGTCGGAGATCACGATCAGCGAGCGGCGGGCAGGGAAGTACTTGCGCAGCCCGGCCTCGACCGCTCGGACCACGTGGCCGATGGTCTTGCCGTTCTGGTAAGACGGGATGCCAACGAGGATGTCGACCGAGTCGTAGCCGCCGAACAGCTCGGAGCCATCCTCGGTCAACACGTCAGGTGGCGGAAGTGCCATTGGTCCCCCCCGGGTGGTCGGATCTCCTTGGGCCGATTCTCTCCCCGGAGGCAAGTTGGGCAAGCATCGTTCCCTGGTCACGCTGAGTGATGGAGCACTGTCAGGTCGGGCCAGTCAGGAACCATCCCAACGGGCTATCCGACCCGTGGGGAACGAGACGATCCATAGGACTGTACGGCAGCGCCTGGGCTGAGGCCCTCGGTGTGGATGGGAGCGGCGGCCCTGAAGCACTACCTCGTCCGGGCGCTGCCGTTTCCCCCGTCCGGGCGCTCGGCCCTGGCGGTCAGGGTGAGCACGGTCGCCTCGGGTCGGCAGGCGAAGCGGAAGGGCGCGTACTTGCTCGTGCCGAGGCCCGCGCTCACATGCAGCCAGCTCGCGCCCCACCTGGACAGCCCGCGCGCCTGGTCCAGCGGGAGGTCGCAGTTGTCGACCAGCGCGCCGTACCCGGGCAGGCGGACCTGGCCGCCGTGGGTGTGGCCGGCCAGCACGAGCTGGTAGCCGTTGCGCGCGAACGCGTCCAGGCTGCGCCGGTACGGGCTGTGCACCACGCCGATGCGCAGCCCGTGGCCGTCCCCGCCGGGGACGGCCACGGCCAGGTCCTCACGGTGGATGTGCGGGTCGTCCATGCCGGCGAGCTCGACGTCGCCCAGCGTGCCCCGCGCGTTCGACAGTACCAGCCAGCCCATGCCCTCGAGTCCCGCGACCAGCTCCCGGTACGGGTTGCGTCTCACGACCCGGCGGAGCTTGCGCCTGGGGCGGAAGTAGGCGGCGTAGCTCATCGGTCGGGGCGCGTAGTAGTCGTTGGAGCCGAGCACCGCCACCGCCCCGATCCGGGGACGGAAGCGGCCCAGGGCGTCCAGGACCTGTTCGAGCGCCCGGGGCTCCCCGAGCATGTCCCCGGTGACCACGAGCAGGTCGGCCGGCACGGCCGCGAGCCGGGCCAGGAACTGCTGCTTGGCCGGGTCGTCGGCGACCATGTGGAGGTCGGACAGGTGCAGCAGGTCCAGGGAGGGCCGGCCGGACGGGAGCACCGGGACCCTCTCGCGCCCGAGCCGGTACCAGTTGCGCTCCACGAGCATGCCGTAGGCGACGCAGGCGGTGCCCGCCGTGGCGACCGCGCCGGTGACGAGGCCGGCGAGCTGAGTGGCGGGCGAACGGTGCATACGGCTTGATCCTCCAAATCGTGGCCGGTTGGGGAGATCGATTGTACCCGGCGCCCCTGGCGTGGCTTCGGGTAGGCTCCGAGCATGCTGATCGACGACGTGCAGCAGGCCATGTACGGGGCCATGAAGGCGCGCAGGCCGGAAGAGGCGGCTGCCCTGCGGCTCGCGCTGGCCGCCCTCAGGTCGGCCGTCATCGAGGCGCGCCGGGACCTCACCGACGAGGAGGCGGTCACGGTCCTGCAGCGCGAGGCCAAGAAGCGCCGCGAGGCCGAGCAGGCCTACCGGGACGCCGGCCGGGACGAGCGCGCCGACCAGGAGGCGTTCGAGCTGTCGGTCATCGCCGGGTTCCTGCCTCAGGGCCTGGACCCGGCCGAGCTGGCCCGCATGGTCGACGAGGCGGTCGCCGCCACCGGCGCCACCGGGCCGAAGGAGCTCGGCAAGGTGATGGGCCGGCTCATGCCGGCGGTCAAGGGCCGGGCCGACGGCAACGAGGTCCGCCGGCTCGTGCTCGAGCGCCTCTCGCACGGCTCCTGAAGCCGGTCAGCGGCCCACCACGGCTCCTGACGGTCATGGCTCCTGGAGCCCGTCAGCGACCATCATGGCTCTGGAGCCCCGTCAGCGGCCCACCACGGCTCCTGGGCCCGGTCAGCGGCCCACCACGATCACGACCGTGGCGCCCTGGCGGAGCTGGGAGCCGGCTGTCGGGCTCTGCGAGATGACGCGGCCCCTCCTGTCCGAGCCGCCGGCTGGCACGGAGACGACCCGCACGTTGAAGCCGGCGCCGCGCAGCACGCCGACCGCCTGGCTGGCGCGCATCCCCGTCACCGCGGGCACCACCCTGACGTCCGGCCCGCCCGGCCCGCCCCTGGAGACCGCGAGCGTCACCGTGGAGCCGCGCGGGACCGAGCTGTTCGCGCCCGGGCTCTGGGCGACCACCTGGTTCCTCGGTGCCGTGTGGTCGACGAGCTTGGTCGAGACCTTGAAGCCGGCGTTGCGCAGCACCCTCCTGGCCAGGGCGAGCTGCTGGCCGACCACGTTGGGCACGCCCGTCTTGGGCTGGACCGGGTCGGACGGCCGGCCCTGGGGCGGGGCCGGGAAGCCCATCACGGGCAGCCCCTCGTGCGCCGCCACCATGAAGTCGCGGAAGATCGGGGCCGGGACCCTCCCCCCGAACACGGGCCGGCCGTCCGGGAGGTACATCGACTTCAGGCCCTTGCGGTGCCCGACCCAGACCGAGGTGGCGAGCTGGGGCGTGTACCCGGTGAAGAAGGCGCTGGTGTAGTCCTGGGCGGTGCCGGTCTTGCCGGCCACCGGCCGGCCGATGGCCGCCTGCTGGCCGGTGCCCCCGGTGACCACCCCGCGCAGCATGTCGGTGACCTGGGCCGCGATCCCGGGGTCGATGACCTGCTCACACTTGGACTTCTTGCGGTCGAGCAGCACCGCGCCGTCCCGGTCGACGACCTTCGCGATCGAGTAGGGCTCGCAGCGGACGCCCTTGTTGGCCAGCACCGCGAACGCGCTGGCCATGTCGAGCACGCTGGTGTTGCCCGTGCCCAGCACCGACGAGCAGATGTTCCAGTGGTTGGCGTACGCCTTGCTGTCCTTCGGGGGCACCTGGATGCCCATGCGCTTGGCCGCGTCCAGGGCCCGGCTCGGCCGCACCTTCGGCATGAGGGTGGCGAACCAGGTGTTCACCGAGTGGGCGGTGGCCGTGTACATGTTGTAGACGCCGGCCTCGGACTCCCCGGCGTTGCCGACGTCCCAGCCGCGCGAGCCGCACAGGGGGTCGGTGATGAGGGTCCGTGCCGGGACGTCGAACGTCTGGCTCACCGGGATGCCCTGCTCGAGCGCACTCACCAGGTAGAACACCTTGAACGTGGAGCCGGACTGGTAGCCGGTGCTGCCCTGGCCGAGCACGGCCAGGTTGCCCTGGTTGTCCTTGAAGTTCTTGCCGCCGTACATGGCGATGATCTTGCCGCTGGCCGGCTCGATGCTGGCCAGTGCACCGTCGAAGCCAAGGCGCCCGACGTGGCCCTCCACCGCGGCCTTGGCCGCGTTGTTGTCCCGCGGGTCGAGGGTGGTGACGATCCGCAGGCCGCCCTCGAACACCGCCCGCTTGCGGGCCGGGGTGGCCGCCTTGCCCAGGGTGCGGTCGTAGGCCGGGTCGTGGAGGAGCTGGCGCTTGATGAACTCCACGAAGTACGGCTGCCTGGTGGGGGCCTTGAAGATCTTGATCTTCAGCTTCTCGCGCTTGGCGATGGCCACCTCGCGCGGGGAGGCGTAGTTGAGCGCCTGCATCCGGTCGAGCACCACCATCCGGCGGGCGCGGTTCTCCTTCCCGGTCGGCTGCAGCTTCCCGGGCGCCGGGATGGTCGCGGCCAGGGCCGCCGCCTCGGCCAGGGTCAGGTCCTTCGGCTTCTTGCTGAAGTAGTGCTCGGCGGCGGCCCACACGCCGTAGGCGCCCTCGCCGAAGTAGGCCTCGTTCAGGTACGCCTGGAGGATCGTGCCCTTGTCCATCCGCTTCTCGAGCTGGATGGCGTAGATGGCCTCCCGGATCTTGCGGTCGAGGGTCTTCGAGCTCCCGGTCAGGACGTTCTTGATGTACTGCTGGGTCAGGGTGCTGCCGCCCTGGGAGATCGAACCTTCCTTGAAGTCCTCCACCGCTGCGCGGGCGATCCCGTGGTAGTCGATGCCGTGGTGCTCGTAGAAGCGGTAGTCCTCGATCGCGATCACGGCCCGCCGGATGCGCAGGCCCATGTCGCGCAGTGGGATCGACTTGCGGTTCTCGTCGCCGTGGAGGACGGCGAGCACGGTCCTGCCGTCGTTGGCGTAGATGAGCGACCGCTCCTCGGGCTTGGGCAGCGCCTTGACCAGCGGTGGGACGTCGCCCAGGCGGGCGCTGGTGTCGCGCACCAGCGCGCCCGCCGGCACCACGACGGGCAGGACGACCAGGGCGCCGAGCACGGCCAGGGCGGTGATGAGGCCGACGAAGAGCGCCACCCTGCTCCCGACGAGGCCGACCCCGCGGTCGAACCGCACGCGGGGGAGGCGGGGGAACTGCGGCTTGGGGGCAGGGACGTCGGCCATGGATCACCACGTGTCCGCAGGTGCGGCCGGGGCGTGGCCGGCCAGAGTAGCAGGGATGATAGGTTCGCCGGCAGGTGCGGGCAACCCACCGTACCCCAGCCCCACGATCCCGGGAGGCGGCGCGCGCGTGAACTGCTCCGCCCTGGGCTGCCAGCTCGCCCTGGCCGTCCGAGCACAGCTGGCCAGCGCTTCGGACCTGCTGAAGCCCGCGTCTCCCCTGTCGGTCGACGCCCTCGCCGAGGCGTTCAGGCGGTTCGCCGAGCGCGTGGTCGAGCGCCTGCCCAACCTGCTCGCCGCGGTCGTCCTCCTCGCCGTCGCGGTGCTCGTCGCCCGGCTCGTGCGGCGGGGGGTCGAGGCCGGCCTGCGTCGCACCTCGACCGAGGCGTACGTGCACCTGCTCGTCGCCAAGCTGGCCTACCTCGGAGTCCTGGTCGTCGGGATGGTCGTGGCGCTGTCGGTCGTCGGGGTCAACCTGGGCGTGCTGGTCGGCAGCCTCGGCCTCGCGACCGTGGCCGCCGGGTTCGCCCTCCAGGACATATTGAGCAACTTCGTGGCCGGGATCGTGCTGCTGCTCGAGCACCCATTCACCAAAGGTGACCTGATCGTTACCACGGATGCCCAGGGCGAGGTGGAGGACATCCGGGTGCGCGCCACCCAGCTCCGCACCCTGGACGGCCAGCTCGTGGTGGTGCCCAACAAGCTGCTGTTCACCAACGTGCTGATCAACGCGAGCGCGACCACCGGGCGGCGGCTCGAGGCGATCGTCAGCGTGCCCTACTCGCAGGACTCGGCCCGGATCAGAGAGACCCTGACCGGCGCGACCGCCGCCGTCGAGGGCGTGCTCGAGGAGCCGGCCCCGCGCGTGCTCACCAAGGACTTCGGGCAGGGCGCCCTCGAGCTGCGCCTGCTGTTCTGGGTTGACCCGCGCGCCTCGGACCTGCTGCGGGCCCGCAGCGAGGTGCTCGAGGCGATCGAGTCCGCCCTGGGCGAGGCCGGCGTCGACATCTCCGTGCCCCAGCTCACCGCCAACGTCGAGGTGCCGGCGCCCACCAGGCAGGCCAAGGTCGGCGACGGGACCGCCTCGGGCGCCTGAGGCCGGTTCGGCGCTCGCGTGGTCAGGCCGGGACGGCGGCGAACAGGTGCGCGCCGAGGCGGCGCAGCCCGGCCACGCTGTGGACCTCCTCGGCCATGAGGGGCACCTGCACAGCTGCCAGGGACGGCACGGAGGCCAGCAGCTCGCCGATGCGGCGCTGCTCGGCCTCGGCCAGCGCCTCGAGCGCCTCGTGCTGCTCCAGCAGGTCGGCCAGCAGCCGGGCGTCGGCGTCGCCGGCGCCGAGCCGTTCGTGCACGCCGGCCGGGACGGCGGGCACGAGCCCGGCTCGGTGGACCCGGTTGACGACCAGGGCGCCGAGCGGCATGCGGTCCTCGGCCAGCCGACGGGCGAAGAACGCGGCCTCGCGCAGGGCCGCCTCGTCGGGCGTGGCCACCACCACGAACGCGGTGCTCGGATGCTTCATGAGGTCGTAGACCCGCTGGGCGCGGTCCCTGAAGCCGTCGTACATCCCCTCGAAGGCGGCGAAGAACTCGCCCACCTCGGCCAGCAGGTCGGAGCCGGTGAGCCGGCGCACCATCCTGGTCATGGCGGTGGTGGCCAGGTTCAGCCCGCGCAGGTAGCCCCGCCCGATCCGCTGCGCCGGGGCGATCAGCAGGCGGAACGCGCGCGCGTCGAGCAGCTCGTTGAGGTTGTCAGGAGCGTCGAGGAAGTCGAGGGCCGAGCGGGTGGGCGGGGTGTCCACCACCAGCAGGTCGTAGCGGTGCGACTCGTGCAGCTCGTAGAGCTTCTCCATGGCCATGTACTCCTGGGTGCCGGCCAGGGTGGAGGAGACGCGCTGGTAGAAGCGGTTGGCCAGGATCCGCTCGGCCTGCTCGGAGTCGCGCGCGTAGCGCTCGATGACCTCGTCGAACGTGCGCCGCATGTCGAGCATCATGGCGTCCAGGCTGCCCGGCCCGTCCGCCCGCAGCCCCTTTCCCGTGACCGGCTTGGGGGTGTTGGAGAGCAGGTCGAGGCCGAGCGCCTGGGCCAGCCGGCGGGCCGGGTCGATGGTGAGCACGCAGGTCCGCCGCCCGCGCTCCGCGGCCCGGAGCGCCACGGCGGCCGCGGTCGAGGTCTTGCCCACCCCGCCGGAACCGCAGCAGATCACGATCCGGGCAGTACGCACGACCTCCTCGAGCCAGCTCAGCGACGCACCCGTCTCCCGCGCGAGGCCGCGGGGGCGACCGCGGGTGCTCATGCCCCGGCCCGCGCCCGCTCCCGGGCGGAACCGGGTTCGGCCGCGCGGAGCATGCCGGCCAGCAGCCGGACCGCCTCCGGGCCGGCCGCCCCGTCGGACAGGAGCGGCAGCTCCACCACGGGCAGCCCGGCCGCGCCAGCCTGGAGCTCGCCGATGAGGCGGCGCTGGGTTGCCACCCGGCGCTGGCGGTCGCGTGCCTCGCCGAGCAGCACGGCCAGTGCGGCCCCGTCGAGCTTGGCCCCGGCCCGCTCCGCCGCGGCCGCCAGTGGGGCGGCGTCCCTGGTCAGGGCGGCGAGCCGGCGCGCCCGCCCCCCCAGCCGGTCGGCGACCACCTGGTTGACCACGACCGGGCCGAGCGGGAGGCCGGCCGCGCGCAACAGCGCGAGGCTCTCCAGGGTCTCGGTGACCGGCAGCTCCTCGGGCAGGCAGGTGAGCACGACGCGCGTGCGCGCCGGGTCGTCGAGCAGCTCCTTGACCCGGTCCGCCTGGTGGCGGATGGGACCGACCCTGGCCAGCTCGGCCACGGTCTCGGGCGCGCGCAGGAACGGCACGACCCGGCCGGTCGGCGGGGCGTCGAGCACCACCAGGTCGTAGGCTGGCCGCCCGTCCCGCACGCGGGTGGCCGCCTCCCATACCTTGCCGACGAGCAGGACGTCGCCGAGCCCTGGGGCCGCCGCGGTGATGAAGCGGGTGAGCCGCGCCCAGGTGAGCAGCCGGGCGAGGGGCGCGGCGCCGAAGCGGCCGAGGTACTCGCGCAGGGACTCCTCGGGGTCCACGGCCAGGCCGTGGACCCGGCTGGCGACCCTGGTCTCCTGGTACGACAGCGAGCGCCGGCCGAACAGCCCGGCCAGGCCCTGGCGGCCCTCGACCTCGACGACCAGCACGCGCCGGCCACGGTCGGCCGCGGCCATGGCCAGCGCGGCCGCCACGGTGGTCTTCCCGGTCCCGCCCTTGCCGGTGACCACGAGCAGCCGGGCATCGGCCAGGGTGTCGATCGACATGCGCGCCATCGTAGCCGCGTACCCCGCGGGCCGCCCCTCAAGGCCCCGAGGCTCGGCGTCGAGAAACGCCCGAGGCTCGGCCTTGCGAAACGCCCGAGGCTCGGCCTTGCGCGCTTCAGGCGAGTGGCGTGGCGCGCCAGCGCCCGGGCAGGGAAGAATGACGGTGCCATGCGACGACTCCCGCTCCTCCCCGCGCTGCTCGCCCTCGCCGCGCTGCTCGCCTCCAGCCTCGGGGCCGTTCCCGCCTCGGCCCAGCCCGAGGCGCCCAGGGTCGGCCCCGTCGTCGAGGTGTTCGAGGCGTCCGGCGTGATCGATGCCAGCCTGCTCGGCGCGCTCCAGCGCGACCTGGCCGCCGCCGGCCGCCGCGACACCGAGGTCTTCCTGATCCAGCTCGACAGCTTCGGCAGCCTCAGCGTCGACCCGGCCGCCGTCCAGCGGGCAGTGGCCGGCGCCCAGGTCCCGGTGGCGGTCTGGCTCGGCCCGCGGTCGGCTCGGGCCGGCGGGGCCGCCGCGTTCCTGCTCGCCGCCGCCGACGTGGTCGCGGTCTCCAGGCAGGCCCGGGTCGGGCCCGCGCTGCCCGCCCAGCTCGGCCGGGGTCGCGAGCCGCAGCGCGAGCAGGCCCTGTTCGACGGTTCCGGGCTGCCCGCCCAGGCGGCCCACGGCATCCTCGACGGAGCCGCCGCCGAGGCGGCTGGGGTGGCCGACTACCAGGCCGAGTCCCTGCCCGACGCGGTCAAGCGGCTCGACGGCCGCCGGGTCGAGGGCGAGACCATCTCGATCCCGCGCTTCCAGGTCCGCTTCCTCTCCCGGTCGCTGGTCGACCGGGTCAGGCACGGCCTGGCCAACCCCAGCATCGCCTACCTGCTGCTGCTGGCCGCGGCGGCCTGCCTCGCCTTCGAGTGGTTCCAGCCCGGGTTCGGCGTGGCCGGCGTGGCCGGCCTGGTCATGGCCCTGCTGGCCGTGTACGCCCTGGCGGTGCTGCCGACCAACTGGCTCGCCCTGGCCGTGCTGGTGGCCGGCTTCGGCGTGTTCACCCTCGACACCGCCGTCGGTGGCCTGGGCCTCGGCACCGCGACGGCCACCGCCCTCACCGCAGCCGGCTCCTGGTGGCTGTTCTCCAGCCCGAACAGCCTGCTCCGGGTGGACGGCCGGCTGGCCGCGGCCGGCGTCGCCTGGTCGGTGTTGTACTTCGTGGTCATCCTGACCGTGGTGCTCCGCTCCCAGCGCCAGCTCCCGGCGGGCACCGAGGCGCTGGTCGGCGCGGGCGGGGTGGTCCGCAGCATGCTCAACCCGGGCGGGATCGTGGTCGTCGAGGGCGCCATGTGGCGCGCCGTCCTGGACGGCGGCGGCGCCCTGCCCACTGGCCAGCGCGTGAAGGTCGACGCCGTGCGCGACGGCATCCTCCAGGTGACCGCCGAGGATCCGGCCGCGGTCCGCCCCGGCAAGCCGGGCCGCGTGCGCAGGGCGGCGGGCACGTCCCGCCCCCGGGAGTGAGCCGGCGGGCAGGGCGGCGGGCACCGTCCCGCCCCGGGAGTGAGCCGGCGGTGGCGTCCGCCCGCGGGCCCGTCCTCCGCCTGGGGATCGGGCTCGCGCTGGTCGCGCTCGGCTGGGGCTTGAGCCTGGCCGGCGTCGAGCCGGCCCGCCGCTACTGGTTCCAGCTCGTGTGGCCCGGCTACATCCTGGTCGCCGACGGCGTCGTGCTGGCCCGGACGGGCACGTCGCTGCTGTCCTCCAACCTGCGCCGGGTGGCCGGGATGGCCGCGCTCAGCGCCGCCTTCTGGTGGCTCTACGAGCTGGTCAACTGGCACCTGCGGAACTGGTCCTACGTCGGTGGCGAGGTCCTCCCGCGGTCGCTTGGCCTGGTGCTCGAGACGGTCGCGTTCGCGACCGTGCTGCCGGCCCTGGCCGAGTCGAGGGACCTGCTGCGCTCGTTCGTGCGGCTCCCCGACCCGCCCGCCCTGCGCCTGCCAGGGGAGCGGTGGGCGGCGGCCTGGATGGTGGTGGCCGGGCTCGCCGGCGCCGGTCTGCTCTGGCGCTTCCCCGAGCAGTCGTTCCCGCTCGTCTGGGTCGTGCCGCTGCTGATCCTGGACGGGGTGGCCGCCCTGCGCGCCCGGCCGAGCGCGCTCTCGCTGGTGCGGGCCGGCCGGGCCGGGCCGGTGCTGCTGGTGGCCCTGGCCGGGCTCGCCACCGGTGTGCTCTGGGAGCTGTGGAACGCGGGTGCCCTGCCGCGCTGGTCCTACCGGGTGCCCTACGTCGGCTTCGCCAAGGTGTTCGAGATGCCGCTGCTCGGCTACCTCGGCTACCTCCCGTTCGCGCTGGTCGCCGACGCCGCCTGGCGGACGGTCTCGGGCGGGTGGGGCGGCTTGGCCGACGCGCCCGTGACCGGCCTCGGTCCGGCGGGCGGAGGGCACGAGCGGCGCCGGGACCGCGCGTACCGTGGCTGTGAATGACCGTCCCCGCAGCCCCGCCAGGTGAGAGACTGAGCCTCGACACCGGTCAGAACGCGACGAACAAGGAGTTCCCGTGAGCACGGTCGTCATCGTCACCCTCGTCATCTTGCTCGTCCTGGTCGTGATCGCGCTGGTGTCCGGCGTCCGCGTCGTCCAGGAGTACGAGCGCGGCATCATCTTCCGGCTCGGCCGGGTCGTCGCCCGCCCCAAGGGTCCCGGGCTCTTCTTCATCCTGCCGTTCGGCATCGACCGCATGGTCAAGGTGAACTTGCAGACGGTGGCGATGAACGTGCCGCCGCAGGACGTCATCACCCGTGACAACGTCACCGTCCGGGTCGACGCGGTCATCTACTTCCAGGTCATCGACCCCCTGAAGGCCGTCGTCGCCATCCAGAACTACCTGTTCGGCACCAGCCAGGTCGCCCAGACCACCCTGCGGGCCATCCTCGGCAAGGTCGACCTCGACGACCTGCTCGGCGAGCGCGACCGCATCAACGACGAGCTGGCCCACGTGATCGACGACCTGACCGAGCCCTGGGGGGTGAAGGTCTCCCTGGTCGAGGTCAAGGACGTCGACCTGCCCGACACCATGCAGCGGGCCATGGCCCGCCAGGCCGAAGCCGAGCGCGACCGGCGCGCCCGCATCATCTCGGCCGAGGGCGAGTTCCAGGCCAGCCAGAAGCTGTCCGAGGCGGCCGAGGTGATGGCCCGCAACCCGCAGGCCATGCAGCTCCGCTTCCTGCAGACGGTGGCCGAGGTGGCCACCGAGCGGAACTCCACCCTGGTCATGCCGATCCCGGTCGAGCTGCTGAACTTCTTCCAGAGCACGGTGGGTCGTCTGGCCGGCGACCCGGGCAACGGCTCGTCACCGCCCGCCCGGCCCCCGGTCGAGCCGGCGCCCATGCCGCGGCAGGAGCCGCCCAGAAGCGTCCCGGAGCGCCAAGCCTGAGTGCTCGGCGGCGATGGCGGTGATCGCCGGCCTTGGTCTGCGCGCAGCGGCGTGCCCTGCCCGGTAGTCCTGGTTCGATGTGGGGGGAGCTCGCTC
>DASYUT010000226.1 GCA_036000965.1 Actinomycetes bacterium | reverse complement strand
AGCCGGTGGCGAATTGGTGGTAGGACTCGGTGTCGAAGTTGGCGTCGGTGACCGGGTAGAAGAGCACCTGCTGGCGGAACGCCGGACCGCCGCGCTGCTTGGCCAGCAGCGTGACCGCGGCGCTCATGTTCCCGCCGACGCTGTCGCCGGCGATCGCGATGCGGCTGCCGTCCAGTCCACGCTCCTGCCCGTGCTCGGCGACCCACTTGGCCACGGCGTAGCACTCCTGGATGGCCGTGGGGTATTTGGCCTCCGGGGAGAGGCTGTAGCTGGGGAACGCCACCGCGGCCTGCGCGCCGACGGCGAGCTCGCGGATGAGCCGGTCGTGGGTGTGGTTGTTGCCGAAGACCCAGCCGGCGCCGTGGATGTAGACGATCACCGGCAGCGGCCGGCGGGCGCCCTGCGGGCGCAGGATGCGCACCGACACCTGGCCCGACGGGCCGCCGGGCACGGTGGTGTCCGCGATGTCGACGCGTGGCTTCTTGACGGGGCCGGACTGGACCTCATCGACGGTCCTGCGACCCTGGTCCGGGCCGAGCTCAAACAAGTAGGGAGGGTTGGCGTTGGCGTCGGCGACGGCCTGCGCCTGCGGCTCGAGGTAGACGGGGTTGGGCATGACTGCCTCCTCCTCCGGGCCGCCCGGCAGCAGCAGGTCCTGCCGGGCGACGGTGACCGGATCGAGCGCGGACGGCACCGCCCACATGCGCGCAGCGACAGACGAGCACCGGCATGCGCCAGGTGATCGTCATCGGCGTCAGCCGTCCGACTCTGCCAGGCAGCGCGTGTGCACATCGCGGGAGCGGTGCGGCGGGATGCCTCGGATGCGCCCCGGACCTGGCCGGTCCTGGTCGCTCGCTCCTTCGGCCTTAGGCCGTACCCGCGTCAGGTGAGCGACGACGGACGCAGTGTAGCTGCACATCCGGCTCAGGTAAGGCAGTCGTTAGTGACTCGTGGACCGTACCGCCGCACCGGAAGCGGGTCAACCAGACTCGTCCTGCAGCGGGTAGCGCGGCGGGTGCCGTTGGCGGCGCTCTCCCTCGGAGGCCGGCCACCAGATCAGTGGTCGCCCAGCCCGCTGGCGTCCACTCCACTAGGTCTCTCCCGCCGTCTGCGGCCTCAGTCGGCAGCTACGGTGCTCAGCACGCCGGACTGCCGTCGTCGTCTCGTTGCCAGCCCAGCTCCCGCGCCATGGCAAACCAGGCGTGCGCTTGGGCGAGTTTGAGCTCAGCGCGCCGCAGGTGCTTCTCGATGTCGATGTTGGACCTGCCCTCCTCGGCGTCGATCTCCTCGTAGAGCGCCTCGCCGCTGCGGAGCGCCTCATACCCGCGCCGCATGGCGTCGTCCCAGGTCAGCTCCCTCCACTCCGACATGGCTCACCGCTTCCCCGCACGGTCCACGAGGACCTTCTCGCCTAGAACGACAGAGGTGACTTGAGTATGCCAAGCGGCTGCGCTTCGCGCCGCGGGCGCCCGGCTGGCAGTGCCGATCGACCGGCTGGCCACCACACCCCCCGGCGCCTACGATCCCGCACAGGTCCCCTGGCCTGGTGGCGGCCGGCTGACCCGTCTTGTGGAGCATGCGCCCCGCCACCCACCAGGCGCCCACCTGTCAGGGCAGGGATGGCGCGGTCGAACGCCGAGGAGGTCAGCGCGGGATGCTCAGCGCGTACGTGCTCATCCAGACCGAGGTCGGCAAGGCCGCCCATGTCGCCCAGGCGCTCAGCGACCTCGATGGTGTGGAGTCGGCCGAGGACGTCACCGGCCCCTACGACGTCATCGCCCGGGTCCAGGCGCCCGGTCTGGATCAGCTGGGCCGGCTGGTGGTCTCCCGTATCCAGGTCGTGGACGGCGTCACCCGCACCCTGACCTGCACGGTGCTCGGCCGGTAGCCGCATGATCGGTCACCGCGGCCCGAGCTCGAACTGCCGTGCAGCTGTGGCCGTACCAGCACCTAGGATGCCGAAGATTCAGCGCCTAGGGCAGGTGTCGGCGGCGTAGGCTCGCTTGGCTGCAGTGGCGCACGACCGGCGACCGATGCGACGCGGGTGA
>DASYUT010000225.1 GCA_036000965.1 Actinomycetes bacterium | reverse complement strand
TCCTGGGGTTCCTGGTGCCGCGCTGGTCCCGCAACTTCCTGCGCTGCTGCGCCGAGGGCGGCTATCGGGTGGACGAGGACACCGGCACGGTGCGCGCTTCTGACGGCCGGCCGGTGCACGTCCGCTCCTATCCGCTGGGCGTGGACGCCGACTACCTGCGCGCCCGCGTCACCGAGCGGGACGTGCAGACGCAGCTCCGCTCCGTGCGCGACCTCGCCCGCGGCCGCAGCATGGTGGTCCGCGTCGACCGCATGGAGCTGTCCAAGAACATCCTCCGCGGCCTGGACGGCTTCGCCACCTTCCTGGAGTCGCAGCCGCGCATGCGCGGCAGGGTGGTGCACTTCGCGCTGGCCTACGCCTCGCGCAGGGACCTGCCCGAGTACCAGGCCTACACCGCCGAGGTGAAGCAGGCCGCCGAGGCGATCAACGAGCGCTTCCGCACCAAGACCTGGGAGCCGGTGCGGCTGGAGCTGCGCGACAACTATCCCCGCGCGCTGGCCGCCATGGCCACGGCCGACGTGCTGGTCGTCAACCCGGTGTGGGACGGCATGAACCTGGTGGCCAAGGAGGGCCCGTCGGTGAGCGAGCGCGACGCGGTGTTGATCCTGTCGCGCAACGCCGGCGCCGCCGACGACCTCGGCGAGGGCGCGATCCTGGTCAACCCGTTCGACACCGTCGAGCTGGCGGAGGCCATCGGCACCTCCCTGGCCATGCCCTCCGAGGAGCGCGCCGTCCGCGCCAAGCGCCTGCGTGAGCAGGCGGCCGCGCTGCCGCCTCAAGACTGGTTCTCGTTGCAGCGACAGGACCTCGAGAATCTCCGTTAGCCGCGATCCATTGTGGGGGGAGCTCGCTCCCCCCACGGCCCCCAAGAGCGCCTGTGCCATGGTCGGGCCGATCCCGCCGCCGCGGTCCCCCAACAGCGCCGGTGCCATGGTCGGGCGGATCCCCAAGGGCGCCGGTGCCCTCGTCTGGTTGCTCCGCGGGCTCACCGGGTCCACGCTCCTCCACAGCCCTCAACAGCGCCGGCGCCGTCGTGCTGGAGGAGCCGCGGTCTGGCAGGCACACGCTCCCACAGCCCCGAGGGCGCCTGTGCCATGGCCCGGTGGATCCACGCGGTTGCGGGTAGCGGGTTGTTCCCGGTCCGCCCGCCTCGGTACACTGCCGAACCCGGGACCGCTTCGGTCCCGGAAGCGGGATGTAGCGCAGCTTGGCAGCGCGCCACGTTCGGGACGTGGAGGCCCCGGGTTCAAATCCCGGCATCCCGACCACCACGGAGCCCCCTGACCTGGGGCTCCGTCGCCATTTACGGCCTGGCAGCACCCAGATGCTCACCGTTTGCTCACATCGGTGCCGAGGATGAGACTGGCGACGACCTCGGCGGCGGACCTTGTCCAGCGCGGGCAGCGCGCTGGTGTAGGTGTCCAGGGTGAACGCCACGGTGGCGTGCCCGAGGCGCTCGCTCATCACCTTCGGGGGCACCCCGCCGCCATACTGGTAGCCGGCGGTCGCGTAGGAGTGGCGCAGGTCGTGCAGTCGGATGGCCGGCAGGCTGGCGGCACGCACGCGCGTCCGAAACCACAAGCTGAACCGGTTGGGGTGGATGGGCGCGCCGTCGGGCATTCTGGGTGGTTGGCCCGTGGAAGGGGTAGAACGTGCGTATGGCTGCGCACGCCAGATCTTGGCGGGGACGACAGATCGGGGTGCTGACCGCGCTGGTTGTGGCTGCCGCGGTGTTGGCCCGATGCACACTCCCCCGCTACCCCGCCGCGGTCCGCCCGTCGATGTCGGTGTCCCCGCAGACGGCGCTGCTGGACCAGCCGGTGACCGTGTCAGTGCGCGGACTACCCGCCGGTGCGCGCGCAACGGTCGCCGCGACGGCCACGGACGCGGGCGGGACAACCTGGTCGGCGTCGGCGCAGTTCCAGGCGACCTCGGCCGGGGTGGTGTCGCTGGATCAGCCGTCGCTGGGTGGCAGCTACGCCGGGGTCAACCCGATGGGGCTGTTCGAGCTCATGGCCCCGCCGCCTGACTCGACACCCACCGTGTTCCTCAGCCCCGACGCCGGCTACGACGTCACCCTGCAGGCCACCGTGGGCGGGCGGGTGGCCGCCGGCGCCACGGCCCGCCGACAAGGCCCTGCCGCGGTCGGCGTGGTCGAAAAGGAGCTGCGCCCGGCCAGGGGCGAGATCTACGGGAACTTGTACTTGCCGAAGAACACCGCGGCCAGGCGTCCCGCGGTGCTGGTGTTCGGCGGCTCCGATGGCGGCCTCAGCATCAGCTTCGCGGCGGCGCTGCTCGCCGCCCACGGCTACCCGAGCCTGGCCCTGGCCTACTTCAACGAACCCGGCCTGCCCCAGGGTCTGGACAACATTCGGCTGGAGTACTTCACCAACGCCCTGGGCGTGCTGCGCGCGCAACCCGGGGTGGATCCTCGCCACGTGCTGGTCATGGGCGCCTCGCGGGGCGGCGAAGCCGCCCTGCTGCTCGGCGCGTACTTCCCGCGGCTGGTCAACGGCGTCATCGCCGGCGTTCCCAGCTCGGTGGTGAACCCGAGCATCCCCGACACCACCCAGCCGGCCTGGACACTGCACGGCCGCCCACTCCCAGCCGTGAGCCCGTCCGACTTCTGGCGGCCCACCCCGCCCGGCAAGCCGCAGGCGGTCATCGCGGTCGAGCGGATCCGCGGCCCGGTCCTGCTCACCTGCGGCGCACTGGACCTGCGGTGGCCATCGTGTGACCACACCGACGCCATCACCGCGCGCCTCGCCGCCCGCCAGTTCGCCTATCCGGTCACCGCGCTGCGCTACCCCGACGCCGGCCACCTCGTCGGCGGCCTCACCGCGTACTTCAACAGCCTGACCGACGACGCCCTCACGACCTTCGGTGGCACCGTGGCCGGCGTCCAGGCCGCCCAAGCCGACGCGCACGCCAAACTGCTGGTCTTCCTCGCATCCCAGTAACACCAGCAGGAACCTGCGCCAGCGGGACTGACCTCTGGTTCCGGTCCCCGGAGCTAGCAACCGCGGCGCCTCCTCGCCAGTTGATGATCGCCTTTAGGCAGCGGCATGCCGCACAAGGCAGCGCCCCCGGTAGGAGCCGAGGGCGCTGGCAGTGTCCAGAGTTCGTCAGAAGGGTTCCTCTGTATGTCAAAGGGTGGGGCAGCCGCGGTGAGGATCTGCTCTACCAAGTCAAGGCCGGCCCTGCGGGCGGCCGCCTTCCTCGGCCCGTCCTCGGCCGGCAACCGCCACAGCGGGCGCACCTGACCGCAGCATTGCGAGCCACAGTGTCGCTCGGATTCGCCTTGCTGGGACCTGTCCACCGTCTAGAGAGCCGGTCAGGAGCCGGATCGGGCTGATTGCGCTCCTCTTGCACACGGAAGATGCATAGGCCATGGGCACGTCTGTTGCTCGCAAATCGGACAATCCCTGGTACGTGACCGGCTCGCTAGCGCGGGTCCGGCCGGTCGAGGTTCCAGTGCCGGGCGACCGAGCACATCCACCGGTCGGGGTCGTCGCGGGCGTCGCGAGGGGTGACCGAGAACAGGCTGACGGTGCGCTGGCCGCCTTCGTGGTCGCTGTAGAGCAGCTCGATGGCGAACCGGCGCCGCTCCCCGATGGCGGCGACCACGCCCGCGTGGAAGACGTCGTCGCCATCCCGCACGGCCCCCTGCCAGAAGCCGATGCCGCCGGCGGGAAGGTAGAGGTCCCGAGTCTGGCGCCGGAACTGGTCGAGCTCGGTGTGGGGCCCTCCCGGGCGCCACTCCGGCGTCGGGTGCCAGCCCTGCAGGACCGCGATGCCCGCGCCGACGTTGCGCAGCGACATGGCCAGGTAGACGGTGCCGTCGATGAGCTCGATGGAGGCCCTGCCGCCGCTGAGGGTCGCCCAGTGGTTGTCGGCCCACATGATCTTGTCCGAGGGGTCCTCGAGCCGGGAGGGCACCAGCACCGGACGGAGCCCTGCCAGCAACGCCCGCTCGGCGGTGCGCGCCGCACGGTTGGCCGAACGCACCGAGGCGAACGTGCCCACGGCCAGCACCAGCGTGGCGCCCGCCGTGGCCAGCGACGCGATCGTTGCCCAGTCGGTCATGCCACAGAGCCTACCGGAGCCCGCCGACCTCGCCGAGCCCCGCGGCCGCCCTCGGCCGGCAGCAGGCTGCATGCGCGGCTGGCCGTCCGAGCCCGGCAGCGTCACCGGAATCTACCTGCATGGGTGGCATACTGCGCCCCTCAAGGCAGCGCCCCCGGCCTGGTCCAAGGGCGCTGGCGGCGGCGTCGAGGGGTGCTCAGAACGGTTCCTCTGTAGTCAAGCGGAGGAGAAGCTGTTGTGAGGTCTGCTCCGCCAAGTCAAGGCCGGCCTTGCGGACGGCATCACCACCCTCCGGCTAGGGCCGGCTTCGTACGGACAGGGCACGCCGGGCTGCTAGCCTCGCTCCATGCGCCCCTCGGTTCGACAGCGCTCGCCTTCGCGCTAGGGCCGAGCGGGGGCAACAGCTCAAACGCTGAGCCATTGCCGCGCCCTGCAACCCCCCAAGAGACGTCCTGCCGCGCCGGCTTGCCAGCCAGGCCGGTGGCCACCGGAGGATGAGACCCGCCCACACGCGAGCTGGTGACCATCGCCGCCAAGTCCCGAGCCGCCTTCGTCCTTGCCGGCCATGCTCCAACGTGCCCCGAGCAGCAGTCCGCAAGGGTTGCCCCCGGTCAACAGCGGTCACCAACCGAAGGCGCTGAGCTGCGCCTCCCCCGGATGGCGGGCAGCCCGTCAGCGCTTCCCAAGCTCGCGGCGCAACGCCGCCTGGTCCGCCCTCGGTCCACGCCGCAGCGGCCACCAGCGGGTCCCGCCGGGCACCAGCGGTCATAAGCGGCGCGGAGAAATCGCAGGTCGCCAGGCGGATACGCCAACAGCCTCGGGCGCTTAGCAGGATGCGGGCGGGTTCGAGCCCCGCCCCCGGACACTGGTGCTGCCGGGAGCGGGGCTGCCAGCCGGACGACGGTGCAGCGACATCAGGACAGCTACGACCTAGGCGGCGCAGCTGTCCTTGAAGAACTCGTTGGTGGCCCCGAGGGGGTTGACGTTGATGTGGGCGGTGGTGTGCTCAAACAGCGAGCTCCCGTCGGAGCCCGTGCCCCGCACCGTGAAGGTGAAGGTGTCGACCCACTTGTCAGCCGAGACGATCTCGTCGTCGGGGCCGATGACGGGGTTGAAGGCCATGCCACCGTCCCACACCGTGAACCTGCCGGTGAAGGTCGGCCCCACACCGCTCACCGGCACCGCGCTGAAGGTGCCGGTCTGGGTGAAGGTGAACTGGGCGACCACGGTGCCGTCGGGCAGCGTCCTGAGCTGGAAGTGCTCGACCCCGTTGGACACCGTGGTGATCCGGTAGGGGATGTCCGTGCAGGGCAGGACGTCGACGAAGGTGTCGACCTGGTTGTGGAAGGTGGACGTCGTGCCTGGGTTGGCGGCCAGCGCGCTGGCGGCCGGAAGCGCGGTGACGAGCACCGCGACAAGGGCGACCAGCAGCGACCGCCGCACGTGAGTTCGCACCATCCGGATGCATTCCCCCCTTCGGGGAGTCGGCGGTGCGGGATGTCGAAGGCCGGGGCTCGTGGGTGTCGCTGCGAATCACCACGAGGTTCCCGACAACAGCACCACAGAGGCCGGCTCCCACGCTGATGAGCTGACGTGTCGTCGCCCGATCCAGCCGCGACGCTAGCCCTCTCCGGCCATGCAGTCAACGCCGGCCACCTGCTTAGCCGGTGGTGACGGCTGGGCGCAGCTGGTTGTGCTGATCAGCGAGCAGGCACCGGTAGACGGCGTCCGACAGCCGCCGCTTCAGACAGCGCAGCGCCTCCTTGGGGGACTTGCCCTCGGCGCGCTTCCGGCGGTAGTAGGCCTGTCCGCTGGTGGGATGGCGGATCTGCACAATCGCCATCAGGTGCAGGGCGTGGCTGAGCTTGCGGTCACCGGCCCGTGACAGCCGGTGGCGGACCACCTGGCCGCTGGAGGCCGCGAGCGGGGCGGTGCCGGTGTGGGCGGCGAAGTGATGGTTGGACGGGAACCGGCGCACGTCGCCGATCTCGCCGAGCAGCTTGGCGGCCAGCACCGGGCCGACCCCAAACAGCTCCACCAGGGTCGTCTTGGACTGAACCACCGCGGTCTTGATGCGCTCCTCCACCGCCGTGATCAGCCGGTCCAGGTCGCGCACGTCAGCGATCAGGTCGCCGGCCAGCTGCCGGCGGGTGACCGCCGGCGCGCCGGTCGGACACGCCTGGCCAAGCAGCGCTTCGGCACCGTCGGCGGTGAGGCTGCGGCCGGCGCCGGCGGGGACCAGGTCGACCAGCAGCCGGTGCAGCCGGTTGATGGTCTGGGTGCGCATGCGGACCAAGTCCTCCTGCCGGAGTTGCCGCTCAAGCTGCATGAGGCTCCAGACCTTGCTGCCGTCCGCGCGGATGCTAGGGCTCGACGTTGGCGGCCAGCTCGCGGATGGTGGCCAGGTCGACACTCAGCAGCTCCGCGCACTGGTCGAGTGGCGCCGCGATCGGCCGGCCCAGGTCGGCGTCGTGCCAAGTCCCACGGCGATAGCTTATCGAACGCACGTTCGAAGTCTGGGGAGGGGCCAAGCTCCCTAGCGGGATGCTGCCGGGGCCGTCGTGGGGCCGCGACCCAGCGGTCAGCAGCGGTCAATCACGGTACAGAGCGGACAACTATATCCGCAGCTACACAGCCGTATCGGCTGGAACGAGGAGCTGTGGGTGCCGTTTCTGGCATGCAAGAGGTCAGCGGGTTGGGCCCCGTCGGAATCGACTGATAGCCCGGAACAGACAGAAGCCTCGAATAAGCAGGCAAGCCAATTACGGCGATTGGACGATTCCCGTCTGGCTGGCAAAGGGATACGTTCCGACCCCGGCCGCCTGGCTAGGCGAGGGGGGTGGTCGCCTTGGACCGCTGAACGGCACTGTCGGCTTCTAGCAGGGGCCAGGGAAACCGGGCCCGTTCGACACCAGGCTCGACATGCGACGGCATCTGTGAGGAGGAGCCTGCATGCTAAGACGTCTCTTCGTGGCCCTTACCCTAGGAATCCTGATGATGGCGGCCCTTGCCCAGGGCGCCGCCGCCGACCCGAGCGGGGCCAAGAACAGCCTCACGTTCCCAGCAACCTGCGACGACGGGCAGACGGTCCAGGTCGTCGTCAACGGGAACGGAGAGTTCACCCCTGCCCACGTGGTGGGTAGCACAGCGGTGTTCATCCCGCAGGCCTTTGACCTCACCTTCCAGTTCACCCCCACCGGGGGGCCGACCCAGACCGAGACGGACACCTCGTCCAAGCCCAACGTGCACGGGGACCTGGTGACCTGCAGCTTCGACGTCACCCAAACCTTCCCGGAGGGCACCTTCCGCCTATTCGGATCGGCCACCGGCTTCTTCACACCGGCATCGTAGCCATCCCGGCTTCGCGCCAGAAAGGGGGGGATCGCGATGCGTTCTCCAAGCTGGCCTTCCATCGCCCGCGCCCGAGGCACGCGCCTCGGCACGCTGTCGGTGCTGTTGGCCGGCGGCCTGCTCCTGGCCATGATCCAACCGGCGGCGGCGCAGCCGATCGAGCGGTCCCATGACCACATCGTCGAAACCTTCCCGGGCGAGGTCTGCGACATCCCGGTCACCATCACCCTCGACATCATCGAAAACATCCAGGCGCGGCTGGCCAACAGCGGGTTCCCGCTGTTCCAGACCACCGGCCCAGGCACGGCGACCATCACCAACCCAGCGACCGGCAAGTCGGTCGTCGTGCGCTTCACTGGTGCCACCAAGGACCTGACCGTGGTCGACAACGGCGACGGCACCATCACCCTCCGGACCGCCGTGACCGGCGTCCCGGAGGAGGTCAGGCTGTCGGACGGCACCGTGGCGATCAAGGACGTCGGGCGCGCGGTGTTTGTGGCCGTGCTCGACTACAACGGCACCCCGACCAACACCGACGACGACGAGTTCATCTCCCAAACCATCGAGTCGATCTCCGGCCCACACCCCGATCTGGAAAGCGACTTCACGCTGTTCTGTGAGGTCGTGGTGCCAGCCCTGACGTAGCCGCCCGAAGCCGGGACCCAGCGCGGTGCTCGGTCCGCGCTGGGTCCGCGCCGCGTCGGCCCCGGCGGGCACGAGCGGTCACCACGGGTACGAAGGAAGCGCAGGTCGCCGGCCCTACGCGCCCCGGACCGCGGGCGATGCACCGGGGAGGGGCGAGTTCGCGGCTCGCCGGCCGGACGCTGGGCCTTGGGCACGCTGGGGGCACAGACCGACAGCATCCACGGGTCAGCAACGGATAGTCTCGGCAAGTAGATGACCTGGCAGGCAACTGTTTGCGGACGCGCGCCGCAGGTCCAGAGATCGGTCGTCTCGCTCTCTTAAGGCAACGTTCAGCCGCCAGGGGGACGGTAGGCGAGGTTTTGCGCTCGGCGCAGCGCGTCCAGGGTGTCCTCCACGCTGAGGAGCACCGTCGTCGACAGCGAGCTGAACGCGCCGCTGCCCGCCACGGTCACCAGCGCGCTGGCCATCGTGGTGTTGTCCGGGGCTTCGGCCAGGACATAGCCGTCGTGGTCGCCAAAGGCGTACCAGTAGCCGAGCAGCTTGCCCCCGTTGGCTTCCAGCAGGCGCCCGACCGTTTCCCGACGGTCCTCTGGCTCTTTGATCAGCTTGGCCCACGACTCAGGTGTCAAGCTGAACTTTGCAAGGTACAGTGGCACCGCGACCCCCCCAGCTCGATCGGCCCGGCCAACCTCCCGGCGACGGCTGATCTTCGCGCCTCGGTGACCCAGGGCCTCGGCAAAGTGGCGAGATGTCAGTTTCACGGGGTTGTGATGCCGAGGAGGGCGAGGGGTCGGGTGGCGTCGCGGGCGTTGCGGCGCAGCGCTTTGGCGATGTTGCGGTCACCGCGTGCGTGCAGGATGCCGATGGCGAGGTTGCGGAGGCAGGCCATGGCCCGGGAGGCGGTGCCGGTGCGGGTCTGGGAGGCGTCGGCGGCGAGGGTGGTGTCGCGGAGGTGGTGCAGCGCCTCGATGCCCCAGTGACCCCGGATGGCGTCGGCGAGGCGGGCGGGGTGGGCCTGGGCGGCGGTGCGGCTGGTGACTGCGTGGACGGTCACGGTGCGCCACCGCCGGCTGCGCAGGGACCGGACCCTGCGGGTGCTGCGGATCGCCTGGGTGGCGTGGGGGAAGTCCAGGCCAGCGACGGTGGTGACCTGGAGGCGGCGGAGCTCGACCCTGCCGTGCCCGCGGTCGCGGGTGTGGTCTTGGGCGGGGATGTCGTGCCAGGGCAGGGCCTTGAGGTGCTGGTGCAGCGAAGGCTGGTTGTCCTTCACCATCAGCACGTACGCGGCGTGCTTGCTGGTGACCAGCCAGTCGGCGTGCTCGCGTTGGGTGTGGAGCGCGTCGGCGGTCACGACCCGCCCGGCAAGGTCCAGCCCGGCGAGGAGGGGCCGGAACCGGGTGGTCTCGTTCGTCTTGCCGTCGACGTCGGTCTGGCCCAGGACGGCACGGCTGGCGTGGTCCACGACGGCGAGCAGGTGGACCTGCGCGTGGCCGTGGTGGCCGGTGCCGCGCAGGGTCTTGCCGTCGACCGCGACTGCCGGCCACAGCGCTGGTGGTGGGGTGGCTGGTGCCGGTGGCGGCTGGTCGGCCAGCCACCGGCCGATGACCAGATCCAGCGCATCAGGGTCGACGCGGGCCAGCACGCGGCGCACGGTGGCCTCGTCGGGTGGCCGCCAGGCCCTGCGCAGCGGGTCGCGGCGCACCCCGAGGGCGGCCAGAACCGGCTGGGGCGCGTCCGCTGCCCATTCACCGATCGCGACCAGGGATCTGGCGCCGGACAGCACGGCGGCGACCGCGACGGCCAGCACCGCGCCCAGCGCATGCCGACGGCCGCGTCGCTGCCTGGGGTCGGCGATCCTGGCGAGGTCGTCAAGCAGGCTACGGCACTGGGAAGGCGCCAGCGCGACGGGCGCATCCAGCCGTTTGGCGACCGCGGGAATGCGCGATGATGTAGAGGCAGGCACGGGCTTCCAGAGGGGTCATGGGCGTTGACACCCGCATGATCGCTGGAGTCCGTGCCTGTTCCACATCCACTCCCAGACCAACCCTCACCCCCGACCAACCAGACGAACCCGCACTATGCCGGGGCCCTGCCCAGACACGACGGCTGGTCGCTCGCCTGGACGTGGACGCGGCTGTGAGCAGCCGGCGCGTAGCGGCATGGCGATTCCTGCGGAATCAGGCTTTCGCCGCGAATTTCATTGGATGCGAATACGCGACGGGCTGCGTACGAGCAGTGGGGAGTCGTCGGCGTTGCCGCCTCCGACCTGGTGTTCCCGTCGCTTGGGGACCCCGAAGCCGCGACGTGAAGGACGCCACGCGATCTCGGGTCGCCGTCCGTGCCTGCCTTCCTTAAGCTGCGGGTTTGACCCACACTCGCATCCGATGCGAGAGTCTCGCATCCAATGCGACGACGGTGGGGGTCACCTTCGGTGGAGGACCACAGGCTCGCCCCAGGCGCGGCCGGGCTGCACGTGGTCGCCGGGCTGGCGCTGCTGCGGCCCGAG
>DASYUT010000224.1 GCA_036000965.1 Actinomycetes bacterium | reverse complement strand
ATCGACAAAGGTTGTCGATGCCGCGGCACTGCTGGTGGTGATGCCGAGGTCGAGGAAGAGGGTCTGCATGCCGACGCGGAGGGTCTCGTCGTCTGGGTCGATGGCGGTCCAGTGGGCGGGTTTGCGGCCGCGTCGGGGCTGCGGACACCGGCCAGGATGGGCCGGTGACCTGCTCACGGAGGGTGAGCAGGGCGGCGATGGTGCGGGCGGCTGGTGGGGGACCTGGGAGCGCCGCGACCGGCCGGGTTTGACGATCAGGTCCTTGCCGCGGAGGGTGCGCAGGTCGTCGGCGGCCTGGCGGATGGTGGAGCCGGTCTGCCCGCCCGTCGCCTCCCACCTTGGCGGCCGGGGTCGGCGACGGTGCAGGCCGCCGGGTGCGGCCGAAAGCGCCAGGACCGCCGCCAGCGCGGCGCGGATCGGTGGGGTGTTCAGGTCGATGCCGCCGACCCGGGCGATAACGCCAGCGTTCCGTACCGAACTTAACGAACGTAGCATAAGGCTGTCTTCCCCGAGTCGTGGCGACACGATCGGGACCACGGCTCGGGAACGACCGAGAACGGAGGATGGTCGTGCTGCGACTGCGAGGCATCACCGTGAACTGCCCCGACGCCGAAGGGTTGGCGTCGTTCTGGGCCGAGGCATTGGGCTACGAGGACCGTGCGCTGTGGGACCCGTTCGCGGGACTGAAGGATCCGTCGGGCCGCGATCCGCACCTCACCTTCCAGCGGGATCGGGATCGGGGGCCGAACTTCCTGCACCTTGACCTCTACACCGAGGACCCGGAGGCCGAGGCCGCGCGCCTCGTCCGGCTGGGAGCCTTGCGCCAGGGCCGCGTGGAGGAGGGCGACACGTGGTGGGAGGTGTTGCGGGATCCCGCCGGCAACGAGTTCTGCGTGATCGCCGCCCAAGGACCCGACCGCGCCGTGTGAGGCACGAAGGAGCAGAAGGCGCTTGCTCCTCAGGATCCGCGGACGGCGCCCTCTTCAGAGGGGTCGCCACACCTCGGAGTCCGTCCAAGCGGCCGGGTTCAGGAGGCGCTCAACGCTCGGCGCGACGAGGGCGCCGGCAGCGCCAGCGGGCGGTAGCTCTTGGCCAGCTCGTTCAGCTCCTTGACCACCGGCAGGTTCCACCACGCCGGCACGGCCAGCAGCGGCATCAGCAGCTCGTTCACCCGCCGCTTCACCTGGTCATGCTGCAACTCCCTCGGCACCGCCATCGCCTGGATCCCCAGCCGAGCCGCCTCTTTGGGGTCCGGGCGCGTGCCCTGCACCAGCGCAAGGGCAACGTCCAGGCGCGCCGCCGCGAGGTTGGCGAAGCTGCTGCGCGGGTCCCGCCGCGCCGCCAGCGTCTCGTACTCGCGGATGGCCTCGCGGGCAAGCTCCTCAGCCCGCTCGTCCCCCGCCCGGACGCAGGCCGTTCCCGCGTGGTAGAGGAACATCTCCGTGCCGAACGGCGAGGTCGCGGCCGGCTCGAACGCCAGCACATCCGGCAGTTGCCGTTCGGCACGGTCAAGGGCCTCCCGCAGCTCCCGCCGATAGGCCGGCCCAAGGCCCCCGTACGCCTTGGCCTCGTCGACAGCCAGCCGCGCGGCGGTGTGCTCGGTTACGTACCGCTGCGCCTCCCGGGCGATCTCCAGCGCCTTGGTGAAGCGGCCCTGGTAGAAGGCAATGGTGCTCTGGATG
>DASYUT010000223.1 GCA_036000965.1 Actinomycetes bacterium | reverse complement strand
ACCGCCCTGGCCGTCGCGGTGGCGCTCGGCGCCCCCACCCTGCCCCGCCAGCCGGTCGAGCTCGCCAAGCCCTGACCAGCCCGGGGACCGGGAGCCCGGGGGGCAGGGGCGGGTTAGAGGATCCTGATCACGTAGCGGCCGGTCAGGTAGAAGTTGCCGGCCGGGTCGATGATCTGCATCCGGAACACGTACCGGCCGCGGAGCTGGGTGCCGGCCAGGGTGCGGCCGTTCCAGGAGACGCGCTGGCGGCCGGCGGGCTGCAGCCCGGTCGAGATCGTCCGCACCAGCGTCGTGGTGCCGTACTTGTAGACCAGCACGCGCAGGCGGGAGCGCTCGTTGGACGAGATCGCGAACGTGGTGGTGTCGCGGTCGCCGTCGCGGGGGACCGGCTCGAACGGGTTGGGCGCCACCGACAGGTTGGCGACCTTGGGCCTGACCCGGTCGAGGATCAGCGGGAAGGTCCGCAGCAGCGACCGCTTGCCCGGGCCAAGGGTGTACAGCACCCGGAGCGTGTAGGTGCCGTCGGGCTTGGCGACCCCGCCGACGGTGCCGTTCCAGGACTTGGCACCCGGACCGTCGAACGTCAGGAAGCTGGCGAACCCGCTGGTCAGGAACGACTTGGCGGTGTAGCCGGGGAGGTTGCCGACGTTCCAGGCGCAGACGTCCTGAATGTGGTCGCCGTTGGGGCTGCACGCGCCGACCGGCACCGTGACCGGGACCCCGGAGACGTTCCTGACCGTCCAGGTGAGCCGGTAGCCGCCCTCGGTCGGCCCGAAGTCCGAGCCGAGCGCGAACACGTCGATCAGGTACGTGCCGGCCACCCGCGCCTGCAGGTGCATCGTGGACCGGCAGAACGGCGAGGGCGGGCTGCTGGCACAGGCGACGATGCGGCCGAACTGACTGAACACGTCGGTTGTCCCGGGTGTGTACAGCACGGCGTCGAAGCCGGGGCCGCTCTGCCTGGTCAGGGTCGCGTCGAGGGTGTCGCCAGCGGCCAGGTAGACGGCGTAGACGTCGTCGACGTTGTCGTCGGCGGCTTGGCCGTCGCCACCGCCGTCCAGGGTGCCGCCCCGGTTCCAGAGGTCGTCCCCGGTCGTGCCGAGGAGAGGCACGCCGGGCGCCTGGTCGTTGGCGCGCAGCACCCGCACTGGCACGCTGCCGCTGCCCGAGGCGCCGTCGAGGGTCGCGGTGCCGACGCGGGTGGCGCCCCGGGCGAGCGTGACCGGGCCCGAGACGGCCCCGAAGACGCCACCGCCGAGGGGCTGCAACGTCCTGCCGCTGGCCACCGGGGAACCGCCGACGCTGAACGAGGCCGTCCCCGACCCGGGCGGCGACGCCAGGCTCCCGTCGCTCTTGAGCACGTAGGCGTCGAAGATCGTGCTCGGGTTGGCGAGCTGGCCGGAGACCGCGTCGGTGAGGATCGCCGGCCCATGGGTCTCGGCCACCACGAAGGGGGACGCGCCGCTCTCGAAGCTCTGCACGTAGGCGTTGGCGTTGGCCAGGCCGTGACCCTCGACCTTGGCGTCGGTGGACGACACCGCGCCGGTGTCGGCGGTCCCCTCCACGGCCAGGCGGCTGCGGAGCCGGCTGCTCGTCGGGCCGAGGGCGAGGATGCCGGCCACGATCGGCGAGGCGAACGAGGTGCCGTCGACCTCGACGAGCGCGCCATTCGGCGCGACCGCGGTCACCGCCTCACCGGGAGCCACCACGTCGAGCTTGCCGTAGGACGAGAAGGTCGCCACCCCGCCGCCCTTGGTGGTCGCGCCCACCGAGACCACGCCGGGGTAGCCGGCCGGATAGTGGGGCAGGTAGTTGCCGTCATTGCCGGACGCCGCAGCGATCGACTTGCCGGCGCTGAGGACCGCGTTGATCGCGTTCCGCTCGGGCGTAGAGGGCTGAGACCCACCCAGGCTCAGGTTGACCACCTTCACCGAGGAGTCGGCCGCGGCCTCCTGGAGGGCGGCCGCCTCGGCCGACACCGGGATGCCACCCTCGCCGTCGTCGACCTTCCACGCCTTGATGGTCGCCTCGGGGGCCACCCCGGTGATGCCCACGCCGTTGTCGGCGGCGGCGATCAGGCTCGCCACCGAGGTGCCGTGCCCGATGCTGTCCGAGGCGCCGGTCGGGGCGCAGGCGCCGCTGGCGTTGCAGGCGCGGCGCTGGGTCACGCGCGCGCCGAGCTCAGCGATGTTGGCCACGCCGCTGTCGATCACGGCCACCACGGCGCCGCTGCCCTTCTTGCCGGCGGCGTGGGCGGCCAGGGCGTTCACGCCAGGGGCCGCCGCCAGGTGCCAGCAGTCAACGCCCGCCCCACAGGCGTTGAACCTCCGGATCCAGTCGGGCTCGGCCCAGGCCACGCCGGGCTGGGCGGCCAGGCGCCTGGCGGCCGCGGGCACGTCGGCGGTGCGGGCCAGGGTGCCGATCTGCACCTCGCCGCGGCCGGCGGCGAGGTGGGCGCCGACCGCGCGGAGCAGGGCGCCGCGCCGCGCCGTGGTGACCCCGGGCCGGAAGCCGACAAGGACCCGGCCGGGCACGAAGGCGGGCCGGCCCGTGGCTCTGCCCTGGGTGGTCCCGGCGGGGACGGCCGCCTGGGCGGCGCCGGCCGCCGCGGCGCCCGCCTGGGGTGGGGCGGCGGGGCGGGCCGCTGCGGCACCAGCGGGCAGGAGGGCGGCGAGCAGGACGGCGGCGAGCAGGGACCGGAACTGCATGCGCATGGCGGGCTTCCCCTCAAGCGTCGGAGCCTTGCCCCGACCGCTGCGGGGCCTGCCCGGGCATCATCGACAGGAAGCCCGCTCGGCTCAAGTCGCTTCCGTCGGTTCAGGGAGTTTGGTATGCATTGTTGCCAGAATGAGATCGAAGGAACTACTCCGAACGGCCTGGCACCTGGCAAGGAACTACTCGGAGCCGCCTGGCGAGGAACTGCTCCGAGCGGCCTGGCGACCGCGCTCAGCCCGTCCCGACGACCGGATCCGGCCGTCGGGCCTCGCGCTGCAGGCGGCCGGGCCCCGCACGCTGCAGGCGGCCGGGCCCCGCACGCTGCAGGTGACCGGGCCTCGCGGGCTGCAGGCGGCGCCGGTCAGTACTGCGGGATGCTCGGGTCGACCGTCCGTCCCCAGGCGACGATGCCGCCGCCGAGGTGCCGCGCTGTCGAGAAGCCGGACTGCTTGAGCAGCGCGAGCGCCTCGGCCGAACGCTGGCCGGACTTGCAGTACGCGACCACCTGCTCGGTCTGGGGCAGCTCGGCCAGGTGGGAGGGCAGCTCCCCGAGCGGGATCAGCTCGGCGCCCTCGATGCGGTTGATCTGCCACTCGGCCGGCTCGCGTACGTCGATGAGCTTGATCCGCTGGCCGGCGTCCAGGGCCGCCTTCAGCTCGGCCGGGGTCAGGGTCGAGCCGGCCGCGGCCCGTTCGGCCTCGCGCGACACCACGCCGCAGAAGTCCTCGTAGTCGATCAGCTCGGTGACCGTCGGGTTCTTGCCGCAGACCGCGCACTCCGGGTCCTTGCGGACCGTGATGTCCTTGAACGACAGCTCCAGGGCGTCGTAGATCACCAGCCGGCCCACGATCGGGTCGCCGATCCCGGTGAGCAGCTTGATCGCCTCGTTGGCCTGGATCGAGCCGACGGTGGCGCACAGCACCCCGAGGACCCCGCCCTCGGCGCACGAGGGCACCATGCCGGGCGGGGGCGGCTCCGGGTACAGGCAGCGGTAGCACGGCCCGTGCTCGGCCCAGAACACGCTCGCCTGCCCGTCGAAGCGGTAGATCGAACCCCAGACGTAGGGCTTGCCCTCCAGCACGCAGGCGTCGTTGACCAGGTAGCGGGTGGGGAAGTTGTCCGACCCGTCGATCACCAGGTCGTAGCCGCGGATCAGCTCGCGGGCGTTGTCGGAGGTCAGCCGGGTCTCGTGCAGGGTCACCCTGACGTAGGGGTTGATCTCGGCGATGGAGTCCCTGGCGCTGTCGAGCTTGGACCGGCCGATGTCGGAGGTGCCGTGGATCACCTGGCGCTGCAGGTTCGACGCGTCGACCACGTCGAAGTCGACCAGGCCGAGGTGGCCGACCCCGGCCGCGGCCAGGTACATGGCGTTCGGCGAGCCGAGGCCGCCGGCCCCGACCAGCAGGACGCTCGCGTTCTTGAGCCGCTTCTGCCCGTCCATGGCCACGTCGGGGATGATGAGGTGGCGCGAGTAGCGGAAGACCTCGTCACGCGAGAGCTCGCCCGCCGGCTCCACCAGCGCGGGAAGCGCCATCGATGCTCCTTCTCGTTGTTCTAGATCGCGAACCCCATGGCCCGCAGCGCGAGCTCGCCGTCCTCGGTGAGGCGCTCCGGCCCCCAGGGCGGCGACCAGACCCAGTTGATGTCGACCTCCTCGATGCCGTCCAGGCCGACCAGGGCCGCGTTGGTGGCACCCTCGATCATGTCCGTGAGCGGGCACGCGACCGAGGTGAGGGTCATGTCGAGCACGACCTTGCGGCCGTCCTCCTCCTGCTCCACCCCGTACAGCAGCCCGAGGTCGACCACGTTCACGCCCAGCTCGGGGTCTTCTACCTGCTTCATGGCCTCGAGGATCTCGGCCTCACTCGCCATCTCGTCCACTCCCTCTCTCCATCCGGGGGCTACCGCTTCGCTGCCTGAGCCCCAGACCCCTCCTTGCCATCCGGGGCTGCCGCTTCGCTGCCTGAGCCCCGGACCCCTCTTCCGTCAGTACCGCTCGCCGGGCAGGCGCTCGGCCTTGGCGGCCCGGGCCGCGTTCTCGTCCTCGCCGTAGACCGTCTCGCCCCCGTCCTGGCCGGCCAGGCCCCTGGCGGCGGCGTCCCTGAACGCCATCCAGCCGAGCAGGGCGCACTTGACCCGCACCGGGTACCTGGCCACGCCGGCGAAGGCGATCCCGTCCTCAAGGAGCTCCTCGTCGGGCTCGGCCTCGCCGTGCATCAGCTGGCGGAACGCGTCGGCCGCCTCCAGCGCCTCGGGCACCCGCCGGCCGAGCACCAGGTCGCTCATGACCGAGGCGGACGCCAGCGAGATCGCGCAGCCCTTGCCGTCGACCGCAACCCCGGCCACCCGGTCGCCGTCCAGCCGCAGGCCGAGGGTGAGCTCGTCCCCGCACACCGGGTTGTAGTGGCGCACCTCGACGCGGTCGCCCTCGAGCCGCCCAGGGTGCCTGGGCTTCTTGTAGTGGTCGAGGATGATCTCCTGGTACAGGTCCTCGAGACCCAACGTCCTGCCTTCCCTCTAGCCGAAGAACCGCTTGGCCTTGTCGAGCGCGGCCACCAGCGCGTCGACCTCGCCGGTGGTGGAGTAGACATAGAACGAGGCCCTGGTGGTGGCCTGCACGCCGAACCGCTTCATGAGCGGCTTGGCGCAGTGATGGCCGGCCCGGACCGCGATCCCGTCCTCGTCGAGCACCTGCGAGATGTCGTGCGGGTGGATCTCCCCCAGCGTGAACGACACGGCACCGCCCCGGTGTTCCAGGTCGGCCGGCCCGAGCACCCGCAGGCCGTCGACCTCGGCCAGCCGCTTCAGGGCGTAGCCGGTGACCTCGACCTCGTGGGCGCGGACCTGGTCCATGCCGAGCCCGGCGAGGTAGTCGACGGCCGCCGCGAGCCCGACGGCGTCGCCGACCGGCGGCGTCCCCGCCTCGAAGCGCCAGGGGATGTCGTTGAACGTGGACGACTCGATGTCGACGTCGCGGATCATCTCGCCGCCGCCGAGGAACGGCTCCATCGAGTCGAGCAGGTCCTCCCGGGCGGCCAGCACGCCGATCCCCATCGGGCCGAGCATCTTGTGCCCGGTGAACCCGAGGAAGTCGGCGCCCAGGTCGTCGAAGGTCACGCCCAGGTGCGGGACCGCCTGGGCCGCGTCGGCGACCACCAGGGCGCCGACCGCGTGGGCGCGCTCGGCGATCGCGGCCACCGGGTTGACCGTGCCGAGCACATTGGACATGGCCGAGACGGCCACGATCCGGGTCCGCCCGGTGAGCAGCCCGTCGAGGGCGTCCAGGTCGAGCAGGAAGTCGTCGGTCACCGGGATGGCACGGATGCGGGCGCCGGTGAGCTTGGCAACCAGCTGCCAGGGCACCAGGTTGGCGTGGTGCTCCATCTCGGTGACCAGGATCTCGTCGCCCTCGCGCAGGTTGCGCAGGCCCCAGCCGTAGGCGACCAGGTTGATCGCCTCGGTGACGTTCTTGGTGAACACGGTGGCCCGCTCGCTCGCGCCGACGAAGCGGGCGACCTTGCCCCTGGCCGCCTCGTAGAGGTGGGTGGCCTCCTCGGCGACCGTGTAGACGCCGCGGTGCACGTTGGCGTTGTGGCGCTCGTAGTACTCCTGCATGGCGGCCAGCACCTGGGCCGGCTTCTGGCTCGACGAGGCAGAGTCGAGGTAGACGAGCGGCTTGCCGTGCACCTCGCGGGCGAGCAGGGGGAAGTCGGCCCGGACACGGGTCGCGAGGTCGCCGCCGGCCAGGCCGCCCGGGGCATGCGGGGCCTGCTGGCCCGGAGCGTGCGGGGCCTGCTGGCCCGGAGCGCTCGAGGCCTGCTGGCCCGAGGCCGGGTCGGGGCGGGGCGGGGTCGTGGTCGTGGTCATCGTGCGCGGTTGCCTCCCTGGCGCCGGTCCGGCGCCCACCCTGGAACGGACTGCCGACCTATGCGGCGGACGTGCCGCGCCACCGTTCGTAGCCCTTCGCCTCAAGCTCCTCGGCCAGCTCCGGACCGCCCGACTCGACCACACGGCCGTCGACCATGACGTGGACGGCGTCGGGGGCGATGTAGCGCAGGATCCGGGTGTAGTGGGTGATGAGCAGGACGCCGAGGTCCGGGCCGCGCAGGCGGTTGACGCCCCGGCTGACAACCTTGAGCGCGTCCACGTCGAGGCCCGAGTCGGTCTCGTCGAGGATCGCCAGGCTCGGGCGGAGCAGGGCCATCTGGAGGATCTCGTGGCGCTTCTTCTCGCCGCCGGAGAACCCCTCGTTCAGGCTCCGCTCCGCGAACCGCGGGTCCATCTCGAGCGCCTTCATCTGCTCGCGCAGGTCCTTGGCGAACTGGCGGACCGACACGTCCTCGCCCCGGACCGCGTTGATCGCGGTGCGCAGGAAGCTGGTGACCGACACGCCGGGCACCTCGACCGGGTACTGCATGGCCAGGAACATGCCGAGCCGGGCGCGCTCGTCGGGGGCAAGGGCGAGGACGTCCTCGCCCTTGAACGTGACCCGGCCGCCGGTCACCCGGTAGCGGGGATGGCCGGCCAGGGCGTAGGCGAGGGTCGACTTGCCCGACCCGTTCGGGCCCATGAGGGCGTGCACCTTCCCCGACTCGACGGTCAGGTCGACGCCGCGCAGGATCTGCTTGTCCTCCACGCTGACGTGGAGGTCCTCGATCACGAGGGTCGTGTCGCTCATCGGTCTTGGTAGCTCCTGTTCGTCAGAGGTTCTCGGCCAGCTCGGCCCAGCGCTCGGGCAGGTCGACGAGGACGTCGTCGTCGTCGACCTTGACGGGGAAGGTCCGGACCGGGGCCACGGCGGGCGGGACGTCGGGGTGGCCGGTCGCGAGGTCGAAGCAGCTGCCGTGCAGCACGCACTCGACCCTGCCGTCCTCGACGAACCCCTCCGACAGCGGGTAGTCCTCGTGGGTGCAGCAGTCCACCAGGGCGTACACGCCGTCCTCGGTGCGGATCAGGGCGACGGCCTCGTCGTCGGACAGCTCGACCCGGTGGCCGCTGTCCATCTCCAGCTCCGCGAGGGAGCCGAGCCGGACCCAGGCCATCAGCTGCCGACCTCCTTCGCGAGCTCCGCCTCGAGGGCGGCCTCCAGGCGCCGCCGCACGGCCGGGACGGTCATCTGGGCCAGGATCTCCTCGAAGAAGCCGAACACCACCAGGCGCCTGGCCACCTCCCTGGGCACGCCGCGGGACTGCAGGTAGAACAGGTGGAGGTCGTCGACCCGGCCGGTGGCCGCCGCGTGGGCGGCCTTCACGTCGGAGTTCAGGATCTCGAGGAACGGGTTGGCCTCGGCGTGGGCGTGCCTGGACAGGACCAGGTTGCGCATGGTCTGGGCGGCGTCGGAGCCGCGGGCGCCCGGGCAGATGATCAGGTTGCCGTTGAAGATGTTGCGCGACCCGCCGAGCAGGCCGGCCTTGTACAGCAGGGTCGAGCGCGCGTGGGGCTCGGCGTGGGTGACCGTGGCCCGGTGCTCGAACTTCTGCCCCTCGTCGGCGAAGACGGCCCCGAGCAGGTCGGCCTCGGCGCCCTCGCGCAGCACGACGTCGGGCGAGATGCGCACCACGCCCCCGCCGAGGGTGACCACGAACGAGCGGAACCGCCCCTGGCGGGCGACCTCGGCGCGCTGGACGCCGAAGTGGTTGACCCGTTCGCTGCCCCACTCCTGCAGGCTCAGGTGCTGCACGGACGCGCCCGGCCCGACCAGCAGCTCGGTGACGCCGTGGTGGAAGGCGGGCCCGTCGATCACCTCGGGCGAGTCGTGCTGCTGCACCAGCGTGAGCGACGCGCCCTCCTCGACCACGGCCAGGGTGTGGGCGAAGGTGGCCCCGGCCGTGGTGCGCCGGAACTCGGCGCCGACCGGCACCTCGACCTCGACGCCGCGGGGGACGTAGAGGAAGGCGCCCGCGGTGACCAGGGTGGCGTGCAGCGCGAGGAACCAGTCGTCGGCGAAGGGCGCCGCGGTGGTCATGAACCTGGGCTCCACCAGGCCGGCGTGCTCGCGCGCGGCGGTGGCCAGGTCGGTGAGGATCACGCCCTTGGCCGCGAGGTCGTCGGCCAGGGCAACTTCGGTGGTGGCCCCGTCCACGGTGGTCACCAGGCCGCCCGGGTCGAGCCGGTCGGCGGCTGCGTGCTCCGGACCCCGGCCGTGGTCGAGCACGGCCTGGCCCCGGCCCGGGGCGAGCACGACCCCCTCGGCCCCGGCCGCGCCGGGCCGGCCGGCGTGACGCACGATGCGGTGGCGGTCGATGCCGGCCCGCTTCGGGTCGGTGAAGCGCCAGGCCTCCTCGCGGTTGGTCGGCCGCTCCAGCTTGTCGAGGGCTGCCAGGGCCTCGAGCCGGCGGCCTCGGAGCCACTCGGGGTCGCCGAGCGCCTCCGACCACGCGGTCACCGCCGCCTTGTCGAGGCCCCGCAGGGTCAGCGTCTCGATGCTCGTCTCGGTCACCCCTACCCGACCGCCCCTTCCATCTGGAGCGCGATCAGGCGGTTCAGCTCGAGCGCGTACTCCATCGGCAGCTCCTTGGAGATCGGCTCGATGAACCCGCGGACGATCATGGCGGTCGCCTCGGCCTCCGAGAGCCCCCGCGACCGCAGGTAGAAGAGCTGGTCGTCGCCGATCTTGGAGACCGTCGCCTCGTGGCCGAGGTTGACGTCCTCCTCCTTCACGTCGTTGTACGGGTAGGTGTCCGAGCGCGACTCCTCGTCGAGCAGCAACGCGTCGCAGCGGACGTTGACCCGCACGCCGGGCGAGTCCTCCTCGACCTTGATGAGGCCGCGGTAGGAGGTCCGCCCGCCGTCGCGCGAGATCGACTTGGACACGATCTGCCCGGTGGTGTTGGGCGCTGCGAAGGTGAGCTTGGCCCCGGCGTCCTGATGCTGGCCGTCGCCCGCGAAGGCGACCGAGAGGATCTCGCCGTGGGCGTGCTCGCCCAGCAGCAGCACCGCTGGGTACTTCATGGTCAGCTTGGAGCCGATGTTGCCGTCGATCCACTCCATGGTCGCGCCCTCGTGCGCGATCGCCCGCTTGGTGACCAGGTTGTAGACGTTGTTCGACCAGTTCTGGATGGTCGTGTAGCGGCAGCGGGCGCCTTCCTTGACGATGATCTCGACGACCGCGGAGTGGAGCGAGTCGGAGCGGTAGGTCGGGGCGGTGCAGCCCTCGACGTAGTGGACGTAGGAGCCGGGCTCGCAGATGATCATGGTCCGCTCGAACTGGCCCATGTTCTCGACGTTGATGCGGAAGTAGGCCTGTAGCGGTATCTCGATGTGGACCCCGGGCGGCACCCAGATGAACGAGCCGCCCGACCAGACCGCCGAGTTGAGGGAGGCGAACTTGTTGTCGTTGGCCGGGATGACGGTCGCCCAGTACTGCTTGAAGATGTCCGGGTGCTCGCGCAGAGCGGTGTCGGTGTCGGTGAAGATGACGCCCTTCTCTTCGAGGTCTTTGCGGATCGAGTGGTAGACGACCTCGGACTCGTACTGTGCCGAGACGCCGGCGAGGAACTTCCGCTCGGCCTCGGGGATGCCGAGGCGGTCGAAGGTCTGCTTGATCGCCTCGGGGACGTCGTCCCAGGAGCGGGCACTACCCTCGCTCGGCTTGAGGTAGTAGTAGATGTTCTCGAAGTCGATCCCGGAGAGGTCGCCGCCCCAGTTGGGCATCGGGCGTGCCCGGAAGTACTCGAGCGCCTTGAGACGGAACTCGGTCATCCAGGTCGGCTCGCCCTTGCGCTCGGAGATCCCCTTGACGATCTCGGGGTTGAGGCCGCGCTTGGCCTCGGCGGCGTACGCGGACACGTCGTGGAAGCCGTACTTTTCGGCGTAGTTCTCGTTGATACCGATCATGTCAACTGCCATTGGACTCGATCTCCTTCAGGAGCTGGTCGTAGCCGACCTTCTCGAGGTGCTCGGCCAGCTCCGGGCCGCCGGACTGGACGATCCGCCCGTCGTGGAGGATGTGGACGCGGTCGGGGCGGATGTAATTGAGGAAGCGGTTGTAGTGTGTGACGATGATGATGCCCGTCTCGGGCGTCTTGAGACGGTTGATCGCGTCGGCGACGACGCGCATCGCGTCGATGTCGAGGCCGGAGTCCGTCTCGTCCATGATCGCCATCTGCGGCTTGAGCATGGCGAGCTGCAGGATCTCGGCCCGCTTCTTCTCGCCGCCCGAGAAGCCCTCGTTGAGGTAGCGGGTCGCGAACTTGTCGTCCATGCGCAGCTCGGTCATCGTCGCGCGCATGCGCCGCCGGAACTCGATGGCCGGTGTCTCGCCCTGGACGTTCTTGACCGCCTGGCGGAGGAAGTTGGCGACCGAGATGCCGGGTATGGCGGTCGGGTACTGGAAGGCCAGGAAGAGGCCCATCTTGGCGCGCTCGTCCGGCTGGATCTCGAGGACGTTGACGCCCCGCCAGAGGACCCGGCCCTGTGTGACCTCGTACTTAGGGTGGCCGGCGATCGTGTAGGCGAGGGTCGACTTGCCCGAGCCGTTCGGGCCGAGGAGGGCGTGGACCTCGCCCTGCCGGACCTCGAGGTCGACGCCCCTTAGGATCTCCTTACCGGCGACGTTGACGTGGAGGTCCTCGACGATCAGGACGTTGTCGGTCGAGGCGGGGGCTGTGATGGTGACGGTGTTGGTTTCAACCATCGTTGCTTACTGCTAGTCCTTTCGTGAGGGTGCTGAGCCCGGGCGAGAGCGTCAGCAGGTCGCGGCCGGCGCCGGGGTCCTGGCAGAGGTCGGCCAGGGTGGTCGCGTCGAGGACGGCGTCCATAGCCGCCTTGACGCGCGCCCAAAGGGGCCGCGAGAGGCAGCCGGGGTCGCGGACGCAGGAGCCCTCGACGTAGCCGTCCGCGAGGCAGTCGACCGGCGCGGTCGCGTCGGCGCCTTCGAGGACGCGGACGATCTCGCCGACACGAATCAGGGAGGGATCGCGGGTCAGGCGGTAGCCACCGTGCAGGCCGCGTGTGCCCTCGACCAGGCCGGCGCGCCGGAGCGGCGAGACGATCTGCTCGAGGTACGGTAGCGGTATCCGCTCGGTGGCGGCGATCTCGGTCAGGGAGAGCGTGCGGCCGCCGAAGGCCTTGCCGAGCTCGGTCATGGCCCGCAGACCGTAGTGCGTCCGACTGGAGACCTTCATCGTTTTAGAAAATCCTACCTCACTGGTCGGATTATAGAGCACTCGGGTGAAGTCCACCACATCAGCCCGCCTCAGTTCGTGAGCCCAGGCCGACGCGGCTTGCCTGGTCGCGCTGTGCCGACGGCCGGGGCTTTAGGGCGGCCATCAGGCCGTCGCGGACAGCGTCGTGAACCAGGTTCTGAGTCACCTTCCGCTGGTCCCGCTACGCGCCGGCGCGTGAGCCGTCTTCCGACGAGGCCTCCAACGCGGTAAGGCCGAGCAGCCGTTCGGCTCGTCTCAGCAAGCTTCCTAAGGCCAGAACGAAGAAGTGGCCGGGGAGCACGATGACCAATTCGTGCTCCCCGGCCACACCGACCGCGCTGTACTGATTCCGGTTCGGACGCGCGAGGCTCAAGAAAGAAGAAGGACAATGGGAGTATCGGCCGACGCGGCGGTCCGCGCCGTTTCAGTTCCGTATCAGCGCCGCAGGGCCGTTCCAGGTGGGCTACGGCGCTCGCCGATCTCGCCACGCCCACCGATCCGGGGCCATGAGCCTGGCCCCGCCGGCCGGCAGCTCGGGCCGGCCCGCCCGACCGGCAGGATACCGGGATTGCGGCCTTCGTCCGGACTGGTTATTCAGACGTAGTCGGTGAAGGCGGCGTCGATCTGGCGGCGGGCGCTGAGCAGCGCCTCCCGGACCCGCGCCAGGGTCGCCGCGTCGGCCCGGAACACCCGGCCCCCTGCGAACAGCGAGCGGGCTAGCTCGAACAGCTCCTCGCGCAGCTGGCGCTGCTCCTCGTTGCCGAAGCCGGGGAACACCCCCCGCCAAGGGTGGCCCTCGAACTGCGCCCAGGCCTCCTGCTCGGCCGGCTGGCGCTCGTCCAGGTAGGCGCGCCCGGCGGCGGTCAGCTCGTACACCTTCCGCTCGTCGGCCTCCCGGGACTGCACGTGGCCCAGATCTTCAAGCATCTGGAGGGTCGGGTAGACCGTCCCCGGGCTCGGCGTGTACGTCCCACCGGTCCGCTGCTCGATCGCGCGCATGATCTCGTAGCCGTGCTTCGGGCCGTCGCGGAGAACGCCGAGGATCAGGAGCTTCACGTCACCGCGCTCGACCCGGCGGCCACCCAACCCGCCGAAAGGTCCCCAGGCGCGCCAGCCCTCCTGCCAGCCGGCGCCGAAGTCGTCGAACAGACCGGGACCCCGACCGGGGCGCCGGTGCCGGGCGAAGAACAGACCGACCATCGCCGCTTCTCCTCGTTCGGCCCGAGGAGCTCCGCCCCCGGGGCCGTATCGCGACATATGTCGCGATATATATCGCGACATACCCCATCGTAGCACCGGGGACGGAGGTGTCAAGAAAAACCGCGCCGCGCTCGTGGGCACGGCGCTGCCCGGCAGTTGAGGGAGCCGGCCGGCGCCGAACTCGGGCACGCATTCGGTGGAACGTGACGCGTTGGGCGCGCGGTCCTCGTCGTCCGGACGCCGGAGCGGCCCCGGCGCGGGCTGCGGGTTTTCCCCGGCTGGAAGCACGGGCTATGCCCGCTTTCGGAGGGCAGCGGCTGTGGTAAGCTGCGCGCGGGGGCTTAGCCGGAGTGGCCGGGAAGAGGCAGCCCGTGCACTCGGAGTGACTGACCATGCGGCAAGATCGCGCCATCCTGGCGGTCGTCGGCACCACACGCCGGCCGCGGCGCCTCATGCCTGCCCCTGAGCGCGGGAAGCGCCGTTCGACCCGGGGACGCCCAGGTCCGGCACGGCGCGACCGTGTACGAGCGCCGCGTGGCGGACCGGTGCCTATGACCTAGGCACACACCTCACGCGGCGAGCGCCTGTCCGCGTGCCAAGGCGGAGCAACGGGCGCGAACGATGGAGCCGGGGGAAATGCAACTGAGATTCCTGGTGTCAGCCATGCTGGTCGGCTCGATCACGACGGGCCAGGCGCCGCGTGCCGTGGCTGCGAGGGCTCGGAATGGACAGCCCATGGAGCCGGTGTTCGATCTGCCCGTGCCGTAGGACGGCTGCGCTCTGGGGGAGGGGCACATTGAAGACGAACGTGTCTTCGCCGGCACGCGTCTACCCATGGGTGGTCACGCTTGCCGCGGTCGGATTCGTCGCCTACTGGCTGCACGCCTGGCTGTGGTCGCCACCCGCGGCCGCCGGCATCGCCCTCATGGCGGTCCTGGTGATGGCCCCGCCAGCGGCCATCCTTTACCTGTCGCTCCGACGGACGATCCAGCTGCTGGCTTCTGAGCAAGCTGCCCGCGCCCAGGTCGAGGCGGCCGCCGGGCGGATCCGCCGGATGCAGGGCGCGGTCGAGCCCGAATGGGCACCGCTAGCGGCCGTGCTCGCCGGGATGAGCGACGGCGTCCTCGTGCTGGACGCGCCCCGTCGGGTCCGCTACTGCAACACCCGGGCCGGCGAGCTCCTCGGCCTCGACCCCTCCGCCGTCGTCGGGCAGGACGGGAAGGAGCTGGTCAACCACCTCGGGTTGCAGCTGATCGACCGCCGGGCGGCGCGCTCGGTCTGGTGGCGGGTCATCACCGATCCGCATGGGTGCCCGAGCGGCGAGATCAACACCGCCGACGGGCCGTTCCGGCGTGTCATCCTGCTGAGTGCCTTCCCGGTCGTCGACGCGGCGGGAGAAGGGCTTGGGATGGTGCTGCGCGACGTGACCGACTCGAAGGTGCGTGCGGCCCGGCAGGAGCGCGAGCGCATCGCCATGGACCTACACGACGGGGTGGTTCAGTCGCTCTACGGCGTGGTGCTGGGCCTGACTGTCCTCGAGCGTTCGCTCAACGGCCACGCAGCCGCCGTCCAGGCACCCTTGCGCAAGCACAGGGCGAGGCTCGAAGCCGTCATCGAGGAGATCCGCGACTACATCTTCCACCTGCGATCGCGGGAGCCGTGCGAAGGCACGCTGCCGGCGGGCTTAGCCGCGATCGTCGAGGAGCTGCACGACAACGGCCGGCTCGGGGTCCAGATCGACGCCGATGTGGAGGGCCTCGATCCCGAGGGTGCCGCCAACATCCTCTTCATCGTGCGGGAAGCCACCTCCAACGTGATCAGGCACGCCTGCGCCAGCCGGGTGGTGATCCGGCTGGCGCGGGTGGACGGGCGGCTGGTCCTCACGATCTGCGACGACGGCGGCGGGTTCGACCCGCATATGAATGGCCGGCGATCGGGACAAGGGCTCCGCAACATGGCCGAGCGCGCCCGCGCGCTCGGCGGCCGTCTGACCGTGTCGAGTCAGGCCGGGCGCGGTACCGAGGTCCGTCTGGAGGTACCTCCGCCGGAGTTGAGCGAGGAGAATGACCGGGCCGTTCGTGAAGCTGCTGCTAGTCGATGACCACGCCGTGGTCCGCCTGGGGCTCAAGGCCCTGTTCGGGACGGTCGGGTCCTGCGTCGTGGTCGGGGAGGCCGCCACGGCGGCCGAAGCGGTC
>DASYUT010000222.1 GCA_036000965.1 Actinomycetes bacterium | reverse complement strand
CCCGCGGCCTGCAAGGCCGGTCCGTTCCTCCCTGCGGTCCGGTACTCCCGTCGCTGCGCGACAGCCTGCGGCTGGCCTTTCCGGCCGCGGGGACCCCGGCACCTGGGAGGAGGAGCCACAGGCAGGCTCAAGCCAAGGAGGCGCCATGTCCCGCGACGACCACGAGCACTTCGACTACGTCGACCAGCGCTACTTCGACGACCTGGAGGCCGAGGTCCGCCAGCTGCGTCGTGACCTGCTGGCGGAGACGGCGCGAGTGGACGAGCTGTGCCGGCAGGTGGCCGAGCTGGATCGGTCGGTGCGCGCGCTGGCCGACTACCAGATCTGAGCGCCAGGCGCTGCCCGGGAGGTTGGAGCCTGGCTCCGGCCTCCCGGCCGGTGGCCTGGTCGTCGGCCTGGCCCTGGCCCCGCCCGGGCCTTTCGGGCAGCGGGGCGGCCCGGCACCACGAGGGGCATCGGGGAGGATCGGCCTTCACGCTGCGCTGCCGTGCGGGGACCCCTGCCCGCCTGCGGCGGCCCCGCACGGCCCGGCCGATGCCGAGCGCGCGCCCGTATCACGGCCCGGACCGGCGGCGGCAAGCCGGCCGAACTCGTCCACGACTTCTTCGCGGCACGGAGCCGCCTGCGGCGGCAGCCCTTCGGATTCCGCGAACAACTCGCTCCCGAGTTCGGCCTTCCTGCTTGCCCCCGCCGGGGCCGTGATGGCGCGCTTCGCGCTTCCACCTCCGGTGGACGAGGACGCCAGCGGCCCCCCGCTCGGCCCCTGACCAGCGTTGACAACTCCACAGCGGACGGGGAGCACCAGGGCCAGGACCAGCCACCCTGCGGGGTGATGGCCAGGTTCGGCCCCACACGCACAGCCCTGGCAGGACCCGTCATTCCCAACCGAATTCCACTTCCGATTTCGGAGAGGAGGTGAAGCGATGGAGTTTGACCGGGTCTACGAGGAGTTCGTGCCCGGCCCGGACGCCCAAGGCGAGGCCGACCTGCACGAGCTGGGCCGGCGGGTGGCCGAGCACCTGCACTACCAGGCGACCAACGAGGACCTGTGACCGGCATGACCCCAGCCAGGGAGGAGGTGAGGCCCCGGGGCGTGACTGCGGTACCGACCAGCACCAACGACCAAGGAGGCCCCCGCAATGGGATGGCTCGCCAAGGCATTCGGCCTTGAGACCGGCGACCGCGACGACTGGCAGTCGGGCTACAACGACGGCTGGGCCGACGCCAAGTCCGGCAAGGACTACGGCACGCCAGCATCCGACACCGACCAGGGCCGCGGCGGCTACGCCTTCGGCTACGGCGACGGCCGGCAGGACGGCGGCTGGCGCTGGTAGCAGCACCCCGGGGCCGGTCATCCGGGCCGGCCCACCGAGCCCCGAGGAGGGGACACCCGATGGCAGACACCCACGTCACCCTGACCGGCAACCTCACCGACGACCCCGAACTCAAGGTCACCCCTGGCGGCGCCGCCGTCGCCACCTTCCGGATCGCGGTCACCCCCAGGGTCAAGGACGGCGACACCTGGCGCGATGGCGACACCTCCTTCTTCCGCGTCAACGCCTGGCGCGACCTCGCCGAAAACCTCACCGAGAGCCTCTCCAAAGGCGCCCGGGTCCTGGTCATCGGCCAGCTCAAGGCCCGCAGCTGGGAGACCCCCGAGGGCGACAAGCGCTCGGTCGTGGAGGTCACGGCCGAGGAGGTCGGCCCCAGCCTGCGCTGGGCGACCGCGGTCCCCGAGCGCACCAGCCGCCCCAAGGCCCAGGCCGGCACGGGCCAGTTCAGCGACGAGCCGCCCTTCTAGCAGCCCCTCTGGTGCCTGGATGGCCCCGGCGGTGTTACCGGCACCCCGGGGCCCGGCACCGACCCCACAGGAGGCCCCGATGCACCCCCAACCCTACCTGATCGTGGTGATGCTGTCCTCGGGCCGCTGGGTGGTGGCCTGCGAGCGCTGCCAGGCCACCATCGCCGAGTGCGCCAGCAGCCACGAGGCCGACCGGGCCGCCGCCGCCCACACCTGCACCCAGGAGACGGCGCCATGACCGCCGCCGCGCTGTTCTACCTCCACCGCCGCTGGGTCGCCGCCTGCCCGACCTGCGGCTGCCAGCTCGCCACCGCCCGCAGCCAGCGCCGCGCCGAACGCGCCGAACGCCGCCGCGCCTGCCCGGTCTGCCGCTGATGGCCGGCCCCACCTACCGGGGCCTGCGCCTTGACCGCTCCCTGGCGGAGTTCCACCGCGCCGTGGACCGGCTCCGGTGGGACACCGACCACCGCCGCACCGAGCCGGCCCAGCCCGAGCCCCAGCGTCCTGCGCCTCGGCCCGATCCCGGTGAGGACCGGCCGACCCTCGACCGACCCGCCTAACCGCCCCGGGGTCCCTGCTCGGCCGTGACCCGCAGGGACCCGGGCCACCCCACCCCGTGACGACCCGGGACGCGCCATCAAGCCCCCGGGCCGCTGCGCCCACCGCACGAAAGCGAGGCCCCCGATGGCCCTGAGCACCAGCATCCACCTGCTGCTCAACAGCGAACCCGACCCGCCCGAGGTCACCGCCCGCCAGCACCCCGACGCCGACCTCGCCGAGATCTTCTACCTCGACCTGCGCACCCGCGACCCCGGCTACCGCCGCGCCGACTCCGGCCACCTGGCCATCAGCGGCACCCCAGCGCAGCTGTCGGACCTGCTGGACCGCCTGCGCGCCGCGCTCACCGCCGCGGTCGCCGCCGCCGAGCTGGTGGCCAGCGACACGCCCGCGACCAGCGGCCCCGCCCCGGCGCCGGCCACCACACCCCAGCCAGCCAGCTAGCCACCACCCCCGTCCCGCGCGGCCCCGGACGCCCCTTGCGCGCCCCGGGGCCGTGCCTTGGAGGTCACCATGCCACCCCCTGCCCCAACCGTCGCCGGCGCCGCCAGCCCGCTTGTGGCCGCGCTCGAGCACGCCTGGGCCGCCATCCGCGCCCGCCACCCCGAGGTCCCCGACGCGGTGCTGGTGGTCGCCTCCGGCGGCGACGCCAAGCGCCTGCACCTCGGCCATTTCGCGCCCGACCGCTGGCAGGTCAACGGGACCGGCCGCCACGAGGTCCTGGTCGGCGGCGAAGGCCTGCGACGCGGCCCGACAGACGTGCTGGCCACCCTGCTGCACGAGGCCGCCCACGGCCTCGCCCGCGCCAGAGGCGTGAAGGACACCAGCCGCCAGGGCCGCTACCACAACCGCCGCTACGCCGCCCTGGCCGCCGAGCTCGGCCTCACCGTGACCCATGACGAGCGCATCGGCTGGTCACACACCACCGTCCCCGACGCCACCGTGGCCGCCTACGCGGCGGTGGTGGATGAGATCCGGGTGGCGCTGGTGCTGTGGCGCTACCTCGACCAGCTCGCCGGCCCGCAGCCCAAGTCGCGGAACCTGCTCGCCTGCTCCTGCCCCTGCGGCCGCAAGCTCCGCGCCGCCAAGTCGACCCTCGCCGACGCGCCGATCCTGTGCGGCGCCTGCGACGGCCCCTTCGAGCCCGACGACGCAGACCAGGACGGTTGACACGTAAGCGTCAACCCTTACATCCCTACCCGGCCCCGGTGCCTACTGGCCCGGGGCCGCTCGCTGTGCCCACCAGGAGGAGGACCCGATGCTGCACATTCGCGTGATGGCCGCGTCCGAGCCGGCCGCCGAAGCGGCCAGCCGGCTTGCGGAGCTGTTCTGGATCGACCGGCGGCACGGCCCACGCCCAAGCCGCACCGACCCCCAGACGGTGCGCCACTACCTGACCGGCCGGCTCCGCGCGACCCCCACCACCACCGGCCAGGCGCCCCTGGCCGAGATCGAGGACCGCAAGGCCCACCGGGACCTGCCCGGCGAGCTGGCCGCGAGCACCGGCCACTGGGCGACCATGCAGGCCCAGCCGTGGTGGCCACCCCAGCCCGGCGACATCGCCGTCGGCCACCCCGACGGCGGGTACAGCGCCACGTTCCTGGCCGTGCGGTGGCCACGCACCGGCGAGGTCCGCTTCAAGACCATCTCCAGCACCGTCGAAGACGACGCCACCCCGCGTGGCGGCTACGGGATCGAGGACCTGTGGTTTGCGTGGCCGGCCATCTCCATCGTCCGGGCCGGCACCATCGACCCGCCCTGCCGCCCAACCCCGGGGGCAGGGCCGTGACCACCCCGGCCGGTCCTGGCGCGAAGCTCATCCGTGACCGGGTCCCCGCGATCATGGCCGCCAGGGGACAGCCGTGCGCCTGGCACCTGGCCGACCCCGCCGAGTACGCCGCCCGCCTGCACGCCAAGCTCCTCGAGGAGGCCCGCGAGGCCATCGCCGCCCAGCACCCCGCCGAGCTGCTCGAAGAACTCGGCGACGTGCTCCAAGTGCTGTACACGCTCGCCGCCCAGGCCGGCATCGGCCCGGCCGAGATCGAGTGCGCCCGTGCCCGCAAGGCCCACCTCCGCGGCGGGTTCACCCGCGGCGTGGTCTGGCACGGCCCCCACCAACCCACCTAGCCACCCAACCGACCGGCCCCGGTGCCTGCTGGCCCGAGGCCGCCCCGCTGTCCCAGGAGGCCCCTCGTGCTGCCCGACCGTCCCGCCCACCACCGCGACCGGACCGACCGGGTGATCCAGGCCGCGAGCTGGCTCGGCGCCCTGGCCATGTTCGCCTACGGCGCCTGCCTCAGCTTCGACGTGCTCCACCACATCGCCCGCGCCTGCGGCCTCAGCCCCCGGCTCGCCTGGGCCTGGCCATTGGGGTTTGAGGCGTTCATGGCCGTGGCCGCGGTCGCGGTCCTGGCCGAGCAGCGCGCCCGCCCCGGCCGCACCCCCGTCTACCCCTGGACGCTCACCGCCCTGGCCGCGGGCAGCTCCATCGCGCTGAACTTCGCCCACCCGTTCATCCCCCTGGACCCGCCGCCGCGGCTGCTGGTCGCCTGCGTCTACGGCGTCCCCCCGGTCACCGCGCCGTTCGCCTGGCACCTGTTCCTACTCCGCCTGGCCCACCGCCGCCACCCCCACCCCGGCCAAGACACCCAGGACGCTGAGCAGGAGGGCCAGGACGCCAGGGGGGCGGCCGGCCGGGACACCCAGGACCGCGGCCAGGACCCCGCCGAGACCAGCAGCCCGCCCGCCGGCCTGGCACCGGTCACCGTGGACGCGGCGGGCGTCCTCACCGGCACCGGGCAGGACATCGAGCCGTCCCGGGCGACCGTCCGCGTCCTGCTCGCCACCGAGACCCCACACGCCCCGGTGTCCTGGCAGGACGTGACCACCCGCACCGGCCTTTCCCGCAGCCGCGCCTACGCGCTGCTGCGCGAGGAACGCGCCCGCCTCGCCGCCCGCAACGGCCAGCACCCACCCGCCATGCTCCGCCCCCACCCCGACCAGGAGGCGCCGTGACCCAAGCCGCCCACGACCACGCCGACCGATGACCACCCGATCATGCAGGCCCCCCGGTGCCCCGGGGGGCCTTTTGCGTGCCCAGCGTGGCCGGCGCCGTCCAGCCGGCCCGAGGAGGAGGGGGGTCCGGGGGGAGGACCCCTAATGGGGCTGCACGAGCCTTCGGGTTGGATGGGAGGCTACGGCGGAGTCGCCAGCAGGTGAGCACTTGGAGGACTTGGAGCCGATGAGCTCTTGGGGGAGCGCGTGCCCCGGCTGGTGTTGGGAAGGGCGGACGGCTGGTGGGATGTCGTGCCAGGTGAGCACTGCCATTAGGGCGCCGCAGGTCCTTCCCTGACTCACCGGCAGGACGTCGGAGCAGAGGAGGACGACGGTGCTGTTTGTCGGGGTGGACTGGGGCGAGTGCCACCATGACGTGTGCCTGCTCGACCAGGACGGCGGCGTCCTGGCGGCGCGCCGGATCGCCGACGGCGTCGCCGGGGTGGGCGAGTTGCACGCGTTGGTGGCCGCGCACGCCGAGGACCCGGCGCAGGTGGTGGTGGGGATCGAGACCGACCGGGGCCTGCTGGTCGGGGCGCTGCTGGCCGCCGGCTACCAGCTGTATGGGGTCAATCCGCACGCGGTGAGCCGCTACCGGGACCGGTATGGCAGCGCGCGGGCCAAGTCCGACCGCGGCGACGCCAAGGTGCTGGCCGACCTGGTCCGCACCGACCGCCACCAGCACCGGCCGGTGGCGGGGGACACCCCGGGGGTGGAGGCGGTCAAGGTGCTGGCCCGCGCGCATCAGCATCTGGTCTGGGCGCGGCAGCGGCACACCAACGCGTTGCGCAGCGCCCTGCGGGAGTTCTACCCGGGCGCGCTGGCCGCGCTGGGCGCGCAGCTCGCCGCGCCGGAGGCGCTGGCGGTGCTGGCGCTGGCGCCCACCCCGGCGGTGGGTCGCCTGCTGTCTCGTGCGGCGCTGCGGGGCGCGCTGGTGGCTGCTGGGCGGCAGCGGAACGTGCAGGCGCGGGTGGTGGCGATCCACGGGGCGCTGGCGGCGCCGCAGCTGGCCGCGGCCGAGCCGGTCGACGGCGCCTACCGGCAGGTCGTCGCCGCGCTGGTGGTGCTGCTGGGGTGCCTGAACGAGCAGGTCGACGCGCTTGAGGAGCAGCTCGGCCGCCGGTTCACGGCCCATCCCGACGCCGCGATCGTGCGCAGCCAGCCGGGGCTTGGGGTGGTGCTGGGCGCGCGGGTGCTGGCCGAGTTCGGCGACGACCCCGACCGCTACGCCACGGCCAAGGGCCGCAAGGCGTTCGCGGGCACCGCGCCGGTCACCCGATCGTCGGGGCTGCGCAGGGTGGTGGTCGCCCGCGCGGCACGGAACGAGCGGCTGGTGGATGCGTGCTACCTGTGGGCGTTCGCGGCGCTGACCGCCTCGGCTGGGGCGCGGCGCTGCTACGACGCCCACCGCGCTCGGGGTGCGACCCATCACCAGGCGTTGCGAGCGTTGGCGAACCGGCTGGTGGGGATCTTGCACGGGTGCCTGGCCCGCCGGGTGGCCTACGACGAGGCGGTCGCCTGGCCGGCACCCGAGGACGCGGCGGCCTGAGCACGGGGTGGGGGTGCCGGGGGAGGGGTGTCCCCTCCCCCGGCGTGCTGGCCTGCCCGCTCGCCCGAGGGCCAGTGGTGCAGCTGGGGCACGCTGCCGCGAGGTCAAGCGCGATGGAACGGCCGGGCTCGTTGGCTGGATGGATCAAGCTGCCGCCGAAGGCGGCACCGTGCAGCCAACGAGTTTGGCTGCACGCCTTGATCGCGCTTGACCGTGGGCACCGTAGGCGCCGGCCGAGGTGGGCATGGTTGCGCACGGTCGGAGCTGCGCGGGCTCGGCTACCGGTCGGGCAGTTCCGAGTCGGCCAACGTGGCTAGGTCGGACGGTGCCGCGCGGTTCAGGCAGGGAGGACCGTTGCCTCTGGGCAGAAAGTTGAGGTCGACAGTGTCGGTGCCGACCGTGCGACCGTCGCTTTGCACGGTGACCACGAGGCGGAATGGCCCTGGCCCGCCGCACCAGTTGGTCCACCGCCAGCCACCCGGCGGCTGAAGGATAGGTGGGTCGTCTGCCGGGTTGATCTTGAGGGTGGTCCTGGCGGGGTTGCCGTCCACGGCAAGCGGCCGGCCCTGGCCGTCCTGGAGGATCGCGGTGGCCTCGGCGGCATCGAGGCACTGGCCGGCCGCCTGGAACTCGACCTGGCCGTTGATCTCGGCCTTTGGCGGCCCTGGCGGGCCCCCGACCGCCAGGCGGAAGCGGAACGCCTGCAGGCAGGCGGGCACCGACGGCAAGGTCACGGTGCTCGTTGGGGCGGCGCCCGCCCGGTTCAGGGTGGCCAGGATGGCCTCACCGACGGTCCCGTAGCGGGCCCACAGGGCGCGGTCACCGGTCCCGACCGTCCCGGTCAGCCACCGGCCGCCGCCCTCCTGCCAGGGGATCATGTAGGTCACCGAGCGCCCGCCGAGCCGCCGTGCCTGCTCGGCGCGCTGCACGACCAGGCCGTCCGGGCGCCGGTGCTCGGTCCAGGACACGTTGGCCGAGTCCACCCGTGGCTCGAAGTCGAGCTGGGCCTCCACGTAGAAGGCGGCGTCGAACGGGGCGTCACCCGGGCGGATCCCCGGTGGGTACAGGAAGATGGTCGGCGTCGGCTCGGTGGGACTCCGGGCGGTCGTCCAGCCCGGCGGGTAGCGCAGCTGCCAGCCCTCCCGCTGGTTGCGGTACAGCGTCCAGCCTTCCGTGGGCACCACCCGGTCCAGCGGCCGGTCCACGGTCGGCTCGCGGTCCACGACCCGGGGCACCAGCACGACAGCGAGGGTGAGCAGGGCAAGGGCGAGGCCGGCCCTGCCCGCCCGGCGCCACGGGTCCCATCGCCGGCGCCGCTGGATGGCGGCCCACAGCTCGGGAGAAACGTCGGGCTCGTCCCGCTCGTGCAGGCGCGCTCGGAGGCGCTCGCCAAGACCGTGGTCGTCCATCCGCCTCACCGTCCACCTCCGCGGCTTGCCGACGGGGCGCCTGCTCGTCGGTCAGATGACGAGCCAGCAGCGCCAGCCCCTTGTGGGTCTGGCTCTTGACCGTGCCGACCGAGACGCCGAGCACGCGGGCGGTCTCCTCCTCGCTCAGGTCGGCGTAGAAGCGCAGGACCACGCAGGCCCGCTTGCCGATCGGTAGCCTGGCAAGGGCCCGCTCCAGGTCCAGCCTTGTGCCGACGTCGGGCTCGGGTACCACCCAGGGGGACGCCTGGCCGGCCCGGTGCCGCAGCTCCAGCAGCCGCCGTCGGGTGCTGTTGCGGGCCAGGTTGACCACGGTGGCCCGGACGTAGGCGAGGGCCGCTCCCTGACGGCGCAGGCGCCGCCAGCTCCGCCAAGCACGCACGAACGCCTCTTGGACCAGGTCCTCGGCCAGGCCGCGGTCACCGACCAGGAACTCGGCCAGGCGCACCAGCCCGGCCGCGTGTGCGGCGAACAGGCTGGCCACCTCGTCGCCATGACGCCGCATCGACCCAGGGGATCCCATGCCCTAGAGACACCGGAAGCCACCGGAAGGTTGCCGCCCGACCTCACACTGATGGCGCCGGACGGCTCCCTTGCGACCTGCCGAGATCACCACAGCGGGCTGGCCACGAACCTCTGGGACTGCATCGAGCCCTCCGCTCGTTTGCTTGACGACGAGAGCCGTGGGATGTCTCCCCCCCGGCATACTGGCCA
>DASYUT010000221.1 GCA_036000965.1 Actinomycetes bacterium | reverse complement strand
CGGGAACTCGAAAGCGGCCGCCCGGCTAGCCGGGCACGCCCACGAGCTCGCCCAAGCGGAGGGTGGCACCGCGGAAGCCGTCGGCGTTCCACAGCTCGCTGGGCGGCGCCGCGTCGCGCCGGGGGCTGCGGGCGACGGTGCCGCCGGCTGTTCGGTAGGGGTCATGTCCTCCAGTCCCAGGTCGGCCGGCGGCGTTACATAACCCGACGCGTAACGCCCGGCGCCTTGCCGTGACTGTACTGCCAGCGCACCCGGGAAGGAGCAGCCATGGCTGACCACCTCAAGCAACGGCTCGGGCTCCGCCCCAGGGCGGCGGAGGCGACCCGATGAGATCCCTGCCGGCCCGCCATGACGACCTCGAACCGGCCCGGGAGACGCCTGGGCTGCGGGTCGTGCGGGACGTCGCCGAGCCGGACGTGGTGGCCGCGGCACGCGCCGCCCGCGCGTTCCTGGCCGCGCTCGGCGTCAACACAACCACGGACGGCATGGCCGACACGCCGGCGCGCATGGCGCGGGCGTACGCCGAGCTGTTCAGCGCCCGTCCCTTCTCGGCCACCACCTTCCCCAACGACGAGGGCTACGACGAGCTGGTGCTGGCCAGGGCGATCCCGCCGCGGTCAGTCTGTGAGCATCACCTGCTGCCCTTCACCGGCGTCGCCCACGTCGGCTACCTGCCCGGCGACCGCATCCTCGGGCTCTCCAAGCTGGCCCGGCTCGTCGAGCATTTCGCCGCCCGCCCGCAGGTCCAGGAGCGGCTCACCCAGCAGATCGCCGACTGGCTGCATACGGAGCTGGACGCCCGGGGCGTGGGGGTCGTGCTGGAGGCCGAGCACACCTGCATGACGCTACGCGGGGTGCAGGCGGTCGGCGCCCGCACAGTGACGTCAGCCCTGCGCGGGGTGCTGCGCGAGAGCCCCGCCTCGCGCGCCGAGTTCTTCGCGCTGACCGGTGTGCCGCACTGACAGCGCCGCGCTCAGTCGGCGTCAAACCCCGCGACCGGCCAGGGCTTGCCGGCGTAGCGCTGGATGGCCGGGCCGGCCGGCGGCGCGACCCGGCCGAACATGCCCGCCCCCACGCGCAGCAGCCGCGCCGGGTGCAGACGCGCGAAGGGGTCGTCGGCCAGGCGGGCCGGCCGGTCGCCGTGCTCGACGGTCACCGCGCCAGCGAAGTGCACGGCGTCGCGCACCAACGTCGAGACTGCCGCGAACGGCGGGCCGGCCAACACCCGGCGCATCGCCTGGGACACTGCCGGATCGTCGAACAGCGGCGCCACCTCCGGCGGGACCAGCACCAGCGAGACCCAGGCGGGCGGGCCGGCCGGGTCGACGACTCGGCGGTCCATGCGGACGGCGGTCCGCACCGGCTTGCGGCCCTTGGGCCAGGCCGCGACCAGCCCGACGGGGCGACCGTCCAGGTCGGTCGCGGCGGCGCTGGCCAGCGCGTCCTCCGGGTCCGGGAGCCCGGGCGGCTCCGGCAACAGGGCGAACCAGCACCAGCTCACCGGGTGGGGGCCTCCCAGTCGGGGCGGATCGCCCGGGTGACCGCCCGGTAGCCCTGCCGGAGTTCCTCGTTGGTCGGCCGGCCCCAGAACCAGTAGCCGTTCCAGGCCCGATGGATGGTGAGGTCGGGGGACAGCAGGAACGCGGTCGGCAGGTAGGGGCGGTGCACGGTGTCGGTGGTCTCGCGCAGCTCCAGCGCAGCCAGGTAGCGTCGGTCGGTGTCCGACAGGAACGTCCAGCGGGCGTCGAGTCCGGCGCGGAATGCCGCCGCGACCTCGGGCGGGTCGACGCTCACCGACACGAAACGCGTGTAGCCAACCTCTGCCTCTTCTTGGAGTCGCACCAGGCGGCGGAAGAAGGCCTGCTCCTTTGGGCACCAGAAACCGCGGTAGAAGTTCAGCAGCAGGGGGTCGCCGGCGGCCAGCTCCGACAGGTGGCGGACGTTGCCGGTGTGGTCGGGCAGCTCGAGGTCGGGAAACCGCCCGCCGGGGCGCAGGTCGTCACGCATCCGGATCGGCCACGGTCGGGTATTCGTCTGCCGGCCGATCGGCATGTGCCGCCGACTCGCCTGGTACGAGGTGGTACTCGGGCCGCACCGCACCCTGCGGGACCAGGTCAAACTCGTGCAGCCGGCAGCGAGACTCCCGCCGTCGGTCGGGCAGCTCGTGGTAGACACTGGCGTCGCGGTCGCCGCTGCGAAGGCCACCGAGCATGCTCTCCCCCCTCGTGCGAGGCCCATCCACCTGGAGTCTCCGTCGGGGGGCGTTTCGTTACGTAACGGAACCCGTGGGTGCGGAGACCATCCGATAGACCCGGGATCAGGCGCGAGGAGGAGATGGCCGTGAGGTGGATAGGCAGGCAGCGCACGACCGGCATCGTCGTCGCGCTGGCTGCCGCCGCGCTCCTCGCCTTCGGTGTCCTGGTGTGGTTCCAGCCGCAGAAGCTCCTGATCGACCAGCAGGTCGACGAGGCGCTCCCCGCCGCCGCGGCACCGCCGGCGACGGCCGCAGCCGGCACCGAGGCGAGCAAGCCCACCGGCGCGACCGCGCGGCAGGGCCCTGTTACCCTCGCGGCTGGGGTGTTCCGCTCGCTCGGCCATGCCACCACCGGCCGGGCGGCGGCACTCCACCTGGACGACGGCAGGCGATTCCTGCGCCTGGAGGACCTCCGCACCAGCAACGGGCCCGACCTGTTCGTGTACCTATCGGTCACGCCGGCGGGTGGGCCGCGTGACGCCTTCGACGACGACTTCCTCAGCCTCGGACGCCTGAAGGCGAATCAGGGCAATCAGAACTACGAGATCCCGGCCGGCGTGGACCTGCGGCGGTACCAGAGCGTGGTGGTCTGGTGCCGTCGCTTCACCTATGCGTTCGGCGCGGCGCCGCTGCGCTGATGGCAGACACAGGAGACGTCCGGCTCCTAGTCGGTGACCCGGTCGGGTCGAAGCCGCCGACCCGCTCGGGACTGGTCCCGCCGATCCGGTTGCAGTTGAGACCACCGGGACCAGGTGAGGGGCCGCGCCCAGCACGGCCGCGAACTCCCGGGGCGTCCGCCTCGAACGGCGAGTTCCGGACCAGCTGGGGGTGACTCATGCCAGGCTTGTCCCCGAACGCCGGCGTCCGTTACATGTCCCAGCTGCGGTGTCGAGGAGGGCTTCGGTCGGTGAGCAGGTCGAGCACGCTCGGGGGACTGCTGCTCTTCGTCGCCATCGGGGTCGTCTTGTCGCTGTACGGGCCGGCGATCCCCGAGCTACGCCAGACCTTCGAGGTCGGCGCCAGCGCGTCTGGGCTCGTGCTCAGCGCCCACTTCGCCGGAGCGATGGTCGGCATCGCCGGGTGGGCGCTGCTGGACCGCCGGCTGGGCACCGGTGCCTCGTTGCGCCTGGCGACCGCGTTGCTGGTCGCGGGTGCCGCGGGGTTGGCGCTGGCACCCGCGTGGCCGGTCGTGCTGGTCGCGGCGGCGGTGGTCGGCGTCGGCTTCGGGGTGCTGGTGGTCGCGCTCAACACGCTGTTCGCTGCCGGGTTCGGCAACCGCGGCGCGGCTATGCTGAACCTGCTCGGCGCCTGCTTCGGCGCCGGCGCGATCCTGGGGCCGCTAGCGTTCGCGGCGACCGGCGGCTTCCGCGGGCCGTTCCTCGGGGGCGCCGTGCTTGCGGTCGCCAGCCTGCCGCTGATGCGAGACGTCCGGTGGACCCCGCTGTCCGAGTTGCCGACCGGCTCGGGACGGCCGGCGCCGGCGCTGATCGGTGGGTTCGTGCTGCTGTATGTGCTGTATGTCGGCGTCGAGAGCGGCGTCGGCGGCTGGGAGGCGACCAGCCTCATGGCGGAAGGCGCCGGCGAGGCGGTCGCGGCGAACTGGACCGCCGGCTACTGGGCCGCCATCACGGCCGGCCGGCTGCTGGCCATCCCGTTGGCGCTGCGGGTGACCCCACCCCGGCTGGTCGCCGGCTCGCTGCTGCTGGCCGCGGCCTCGCTGACGCTGGCCCACACCCCGCCGCTGGCACCCTTGGCCTACACGCTGACGGGGCTGGCGCTGGCGCCGGTCTTCCCCACTGGGCTCGCCTGGCTGGCCGCGGCAGCCCCGTCCACGCGTGCGTCGACGGCGCTGGTGATCGCCGGCGCGCAACTCGGCGGGGTGGTGCTTCCGGCGGTGATTGGCCGGCTGATCGATGCCAGCTCCCCTGCCGTCATCCCGTCGACCCTCCTCGCCGTCGCGCTCGCCTGCCTGGGCACGGCGTTGCTGCTGCGCCGCTCCGCCGTCCACCTGTAACGACCCCCGCCTTGGGGGGTGGACTGTCCGCCATCGTTGCTTCGAGGGAGGGCCGCCTGCCTCGTGGCCATGGCGGTCGCCTTCCTGATCCTGCTCGCCGTGGGGCCGCGGTCGGGCTCGCCGCTCCACCCGCCTCGTAGAGAACCTTGACCGGCTGCAGGACACCAGCGCCCAGATCCGGAGGCAGGGGTCGTCCTGCTGCTGGCCGGTCTGGTCTACGTCTTTCAGCGGCTGGGGCTGGAGGTCATCCTGGCTGCCTTCCTGGCCGGGGCCGTCCTGGGGGATCGTCGACCGGGACGACGATCCTGCGCCGCGGCGATGGCCTGGCCGGGACTGTCACCCCCGCCAGGTCCGAAACTTGCGAAGCAGCCCCGCCATGGTCTCCGGCGGCACCGACTCGACGGTCGGTCGGCCGACCAGCCGGATGACGGCCTGCATCTGCTCCAGGTAGTGGAGGCAGCCGTCGCAGGCGTTCAGGTGCCGCTCGAAGCGGCGGCGGTCCTCGGGCGCCATGACGCCCTCGAGGTAGTCCGTGACGACCTCGACCACATCCTCGCAGTCGAACTCCGCGCCGCTCATGCTCACGCCACCTGCGCGTCGTCCAGATACCGCTCAAGGGCCCGGCGTACCCGCGAACGGGCCCGATGCAGCAGCACACGCTGGTTGCCGTCGGTCAGCCCGAGCAGCTCGCAGGCCTCGGCGGCGGTCAGCCCGTCCACGTCCCGCAGGACGATCACGGCTCGCTGGGTCGGCGGCAGGGCCTCGATGGCCCGCTCGACCTCGGCCCTCGTCTCCTGCGACAGCAGCAGCTCTTCGGGGACGTCCTGCCAGCTCCGTGGGGGCGAGGACCAGTGGCCGGCCCAGCGCTCCCCGGCGGGCAGGAACCGCTCCGGATCCACGGCGGGCTCACGATCCTGCTCGTCTAGGCCGTCCAGTGACGAGAAAGGCAGGGTGCGGCGCTCGCGCACCGCCCGGGTCTTCGCCAGGTTGCTCACGATGCGGAGAATCCAGGTGCGCAGCGACGACCGTCCCTCGAAGCGGTCCAGCTGCCGCAGCACACCGACCCAGGCGTCCTGGACGACCTCCTCGGCGACCGCCCGGTTGCCGAGATGGAACATGGCCAGACGCAGCATCGAGCCGTAGAGGCCCTCGACCAGCTGCGTGAATGCCGCCTCCTCGCCGCGGCGCAGCCGGTCCAGGAGTTCAAGGTCCTCAATCGACGCGATCGTGGCTGAGAAGTCGGCGACTGGCGCGTTCATCGCTTCATCCTTCCACGATCCGTCTGGTCGGCATGGGCAGTCTCCACCACCGCCGGTTCGGCCGCTTCACCCACCAGCGTGGTTCACCCGGGTGAACTGGCCGCGGGGCGGCCTTGACCTGGATGCTTGCCTTGTGGCGTGATTGGGCGGACCTGGCATCCGGAGGAGCAGGGGATGCCCAATCCCTTCCTGATCGACACCAAGCTGCGCGCCCCCGCGGTCCGGCCCGAGCTGGTGCCGCGGCGCCGCCTGGTCGACTGGCTCATCACCACCCGGACGCACAAGCTCACCCTGATCGACGCGCCTGCCGGCTGGGGTAAGACGACGCTGCTGGCCGAGTGGAGCGCCAACGGCGCCGAACGCCGGCCGTTCGCCTGGGTCTCCCTCGACCGTGCCGACAACGACCCGGTCCGCTTCTGGACCTACCTGATCGGGGCCCTGCGCACGGTCACGCCTGGCGTCGGCGACCGGGCGCTCGGCACGCTGCGCACCACTGGCACCAGCGTCGCCCGTGACGTGCTGCCTGAGCTGGTCAACGAGCTCGCCGCAGCGTCGCGGGAGATGGTGCTCGCCCTGGACGACTACCACGTGATCAACAACGACGAGATCCACGAGGGACTCGAGTTCCTCGTCGAGCGCCTCCCGGCCGAGCTACACCTGGCGCTGGCCACCCGCTCGGATCCCCCGCTGCCGCTGGCCCGGATGCGTGTCCGCGGGCAGCTGCTGGAGATCCGCTCCGAGGAGCTGCGCTTCAGCCTGCAGGAGGCGGCGGCGCTGCTCAACGAGGTACTCGGGCTGGGGCTGAGCGCCGCCGACGTGGCCCGGCTGCAGCAGCGCACCGAGGGCTGGGCGGCCGCCCTGTACCTGGCCGCGCTGTCGCTGCGCGACCGGGCCGACGCCGGCGGCTTCATCGAGGCGTTCGCGGGCGACGACCGCCACATCGTCGACTACCTCGGCGGTGAGGTGCTGGCCGGGCAGCCCCCGCAGATTCGGGGGTTCCTGCTGCACACCTCAACCCTGGAGCGCCTCTGCGGCCCGCTGTGCGACGCGGTGACCGGACGGACGGGCGCGGCGGCCGAGCTGGAGGCGATCGAGCGGGCCAACCTGTTCCTCGTCCCGCTCGACTCGACGCGCCGGTGGTACCGCTACCACCACATGTTTGGGGAGCTGCTCCGGCACGAGCTCGGGCGGTCGGAGGAACCCGAGTTGGTCGCCACCCTGCACCGCCGCGCCTGCGCGTGGCACCGCGACGCCGGATCGGTCCCCGAGGCGATCCAGCACGCCACGGCCGCCGGAGATGTCGCTGAGGCCGTCGAGCTGATCGCGGAGCACTGGCTGGGGTTCTTTAACCGGGGCGAGCTCGCGACGGTCGCCGGCTGGCTGGACGCGCTCCCGCCGGAGACCGTGGCCGGCGACGCGCGCCTGGCGGTGGCAAGGGTCTGGCTCGCGCTCGACCTCGGACGGCTCGAGGAGGCCGACCGCTGGCTGGCGGCGGCCGAGCGGGGCATCGACGAGGGACGGGCCACGGCTGGGGCCGCCGGGCTCGCCTCCGGTGTCGCCCTGCTGCGCGCCCTGCACCGCTACAAGACCGGTGACGTCGGCCGGGCGCTGGTGGCGGCCCGGTGGGCCGTGGAGCTGAGGTTGTCCAGCTCGTGCAGCTTGCAATTGAGGTCCAGCGCCGAGGTGGCCGGGTCGGCGCCGAACCGCACCGTCCCGTTCTGGTGCGCCACGCCCGACAGCCCCAGCCGGCCGCCCCAGTAGTGGCGGTTCTCCTGGATCTCCTCGCGGCAGCGCATCGCGTCCAGCAGGCTCTTGAACTTGGCGATCAGCCGCTCGAGGGCCTCGAGGTTGGTGGGCGTGTAGCGCAGGCTGATCCGGCCGTCGCGGTCGACCAGGACACGGTTGTCCGGCAGGGGCAGGTCCTCGGTGGTGAGCCAGAAGTCCAGGGCGTGGCGGGCCAGCTCGGCGGGGTCCTCGGACTCCGGGGCGTCGAAGCTGATGAGCACCGCCTCGCTCTTGCCGTTCATCTGCAGGGCCCCGAGCGGGTAGGGCCAGTCGCCGTCGCCGAAGTAGAAGTCGTGCACGCCCAGCGTCTTCTGGAACTTCGTCAGGTTCGGAGTCTGGGAGAACGCGATGAGCGAGGCGTTGTTGTGGAGCATGAGATGCCGGCCGACGTGGTCGGAGCCGTTGCCGAGCCCGTTGGGATGGGTGTCGCTGGCCGAGCCGAGCAGCAGCGCGGCGGAGTTGATCGCACCGCATGACACCACGACCACGTCGGCGGCGTACTCCTCCCGGGTGCCGTCGCGGTCGACCAGGACCCGGGTGACGGTGCGGCCGTCCGCCGAGGTCTCCAGCCGGGTCACGCGAGCGTTGGTCAGCAGGGTGACGTTGGGGTGGCGCAGCGCGGGCTCGACACAGGCGATGTGGGCGTCGGCCTTGCCGTTGACCAGGCAGGGGTAGCCGTCGAAGGTGGCGCAGCGGATGCACGGCGACAACCGGGGCGCGGCCTCGTCGAGGAGGATCCCCACCGGCAGCGGGAACGGCCGCAGCCCGGCCGCGGTCAGGTCGGCCTCCAGCTGGGCGATGCGGGGTTCGTGGCTGAGGGGCGGGTACCGGTAGGGCGCCGCCGACGGCGGGTCGGTCGGGTCGACACCCCGCTCCCCGTGCACGTGGTAGAGGTGCTCGGCGGCGGTGTAGTAGGGCTCCAGGTCCTGGTAGGAGATCGGCCAGGCCGGCGAGGTCCCGTCGACGTGCTGGAGCTCGCCGAAGTCACGCTCGCGGAACCGGAACAGGATCGCCCCGTAGAACTTGGTGTTCCCGCCGACGTAGTAGTTCTGCTTGGGGCTGAACTCCTTGCCGTTGTCGTGGTTGGTCCACTTGCCGGAGTTGTGGTACCGGCCGTCGGTCCACACCGCCTTGGGGCTCCAGTTCTCGGGCTCGCGGGGCAGGAAGTCGCCGCGTTCCAGCAGCAGGATCCGCTTGCCGGTCGGAGCCAGCGCGTGGGTCAACGTGCCGCCCCCGGCACCGGAGCCGATCACGATGACGTCGTAGTGGTCTGCCATGCCCGCTCCTTTAGACGATGGCCAGCGGCGTCACCCAGGCACCGGTGGCGCCGCGCAGCTTGGCGTGCGAGACGACGAGCAGGAACTCGAAGACGCCCTCGCGGGCGATCTGTTCCAGGCGCAGGTTCTCGGCCACCACGATGCCGTGGTGGGTGTTGAGGGTCTGGGGGACGACGAACGGCTCAGCCGGGTCCTCGGGCGGGTAGGGGCCGAAGCTCCAGGTGTCGCAGCCGGTGAGCGCGACCCGATGGTCGGCCAGCCAGCGGCCCAGCGCCATGCCCGGGCCCGGCTCGCCGGCGGCGTAGGCGGCGTTGTCGACGCCCCACAGCTGCCCCCACCCGGTGTGGAACAACACCGCGTCGCCTGGCCGCACGGCGAGTCCGGCGGCGGTCAGCGCGGCGTCGGCATCCGCGGGGGTCACCACGTCGCCGGCGCCAAGCCGGTCGGTTCCGCGCACCGCCGCCACGTCCAGCAGCAGCCCGCGGGTGACGATCTGCGGCAAGGTGTCGATACCGAGCCGGTTGGTGCCGTAGTCCTCGACGATGTCAGCGAGCCGGTGGCCGTTGTAGGTCCGGTCGCCGACCTGCAGGTGGTTCAGGCCGTCCAGGTGGGTGCCCATCTGCTGGGTGGCGGTGAGCTGCTCGACGATCCAGTTGACGTTGTTGCGGCCGAGCCCCGCGGGGCCGGCGTCCGGGCGGCGCCGGTTGGTGTGGTGGTAGTTGGTGGTCAGGTACTGGCGGAAGGTGCGCCCCGGGAAGGCGGGAATGTCCTGGTGCAGGACGTGGGCGAGGTCGTAGACCTGCCCTCGCCGCACCAGTCCCACCGCCCGCAGCACCCGCTGGGGGGTGAGCTCGTTGAGCGCGCCGGCCTGGTCGTCGGGGCCGTACCGGGACGGCCACCAGGTGTCGGTGGCGGCCTGATCGCCTGGGATCTCGACGTCGGTCATGCGCCCATCACTCCGATGACCAGGTCGTCTCGAACGAGGGGTAGAGGGTGAGCCCGCCGTCGATGAACAGGGTCTGGCCGGTGACGTAGGCGGCCTCGTCGGAGCAGAGGAAGGCGGCGACGGCGGCCATCTCCTCGGCGTCGCCGGCGCGGCGCATCGGGATGTGGCTCTCCACCATCGCCCGCTTCATCGGATCGTCGATCCAGGAGCGGTTGATCGGCGTGACGGTGGCGCCCGGGCCGATGCCGTTGACCCGGACGCCGCGCGAGGCGAACTCCAACGCCAGGGTGCGGGTGAGGTTCTGCATGCCGCCCTTGGAGACCGAGTAGCCGACGAACCGCGGCTTGGGGATGAGCTGGTGGACGCTGGAGACGTTGACGATGACCCCCGGCCGGCCGGCGTCCAGGAAATGCCGGACCGCGTACTGGGCGCAGAGGAACGCGCCCCGCAGGTTGACCGCCAGCACCTTGTCGAAGTGGCCGACCGGCAGGTCCTGGGTGTCGGCGGCGATCTGGATGCCGGCGTTGTTGATGAGGTAGTCGAGCCGTCCGTACTCCTGCAGCACGCGGTCGAACATCTGGGCGACGTCGTCTTCGTTGGAGACGTCGGCGCGGACCAGGATCGGCCGGGTCCCGGCCTCGCTCATCTTCTTCATACAGATGTCGACGCCGTGGTCGATGGCCTCCTTGGTCTCCTCGGCCCCCTCGACCGGCCCGACGTAGTTGATGGCGACGTTGACGCCTTCTTGGCCGAGCCGGATGGCGATGGCCTGGCCGATGCCGGAGCTGCCGCCGGTGACGATGGCGACCTTGTCCTGCAGTCCCTTCATGATGGCCTCCTGGCAGGTGTGGCTGGTGGTTGGCTAGGCGTGCGTCGGCTGCGGCTCGCCGGACGGTGGGGCGGTGGTCTGGGCCTGCTCCCAGGCGGCGCGCACCTCAGGCCTGGTCGGGTCGAAGTCGGCCTTGGTGCGCCGGAACAGGTCCTGCAGGTCCACCCAGAGCTGGTGGGTGGAGGGCCGGCCCCAGAACCAGTAGCCGACGTACACCTTGTCGATCACCAGCCCCGGGGCCAGCACGAGGGTGTGGGGGACGGTGGCGTCGTGGTGGGGGTCGGTGTACTCGCGGATGTCCAGGGCGCGTTGCACCTGCAGGTCGGCGTCCGCGAGGAAGGTCCAGTAGGCGCCGGTGGCGATGCGCATCTTGTTGGTGTCGTGCAGGTTGTTGGGCAGCACGGTCACCAGTTGGGTGAAGGCCACGGCGCACCACTGGTGGAAGGTGACCATTTCCCGCAGGTGCTGGCGTTCCCGCGGGCAGTGCTCGCCGCGTCCCAGCATGAGGATCATGGCGTTGTCGCCCTGC
>DASYUT010000220.1 GCA_036000965.1 Actinomycetes bacterium | reverse complement strand
CCGCGAGGCGCGTCGCGGCCGCCTTGGCTGAGCGCTCGCTCCCGCTCCCGCCTGTCCGCAGCTTCCGCCCCGAGGGCCGGTGGTCAGCTCGGCTTCACGCAGTGCCAGACGGCGAACATGTAGCAGGGTCGCAGCCAGGCCCGCGAGGCCAGCGCGTCGCTTGCGACCACGGTGAGGTCGGCCGGGTCGGCGTGCAGGACCAGCTCGTCCGCGTCGACCTCCGGGAACAGCGGGTCGGGCCAGCTCACGTCGCGCGCTGCCACCCGCCGGGCCAGCTCCTCGGTCACCAAGAGCTCGGTGGTGAGCCCGTGTTCGCGCAGCCGCTCGGTCAGGTCGAGGCCGAAGCGCCAGAACACCGGCGTGTTGTCCTCGTGGAACTCGGGCTCGGTCGGCGGGGCGGTGACGGCCTGGAGCAGCGGGACCTGCAGGAGCATGTGCCCGCCAGGCCGCAGGACGCGGTAGATCTCGCCCAGGGCGGCGTCGGTGTCGGGCACGTGCTCGAGCACGTGGGCGGTCAGCAGGACGTCCAGCGAGTCGTCGGGCAGGTCGATCTTCTCGAGGTCGAGCTTGATGGTGCCCGTGTGAGCCCGCTGGTCGTAGTCGCTGGTGACGTAGTCGGCCCGGCGGCGCATGGCCCGCCGGTAGTGCTCGCCCAGGCGTGGGCTCGTCTCGATCATGCGCAGGCCGTGCCGGCGCGGTACCCGCTGGATCAGCGACAGGTAGAGCATGCGGTCACGGCCGATGCTCCCGCAGCGTGGGCAGAGGCCGGACTCGCTGTGGGCGAGCCCCTCGAAGCGCTCGCCGTGCCAGCGGCACAGCACGCACCACGCGCCCTCGACCGGCACGTCGCGCTCACCGACCGGCCTCCACGGCTGCAAGCGCAGCAGATTCCGCCGCCAGGCGCCGAGCTCCTGCTTCCTGGTGCGCACGAACTGCAGGGTGATGTTGCGGATCGCAGTCGGGTAGGACACGGATGATCTCCTCGGTCGGCAGCCTCCGAGAGGTGCCATCGTCACGGCGCCCGGCCTGCTCGACATCTTCGGTCGCTATGCCCTAATTGTCATGGTACTGCCAGTCCGGGGAGAGACGTGAGGATACCGCGGAACCGTCCGGGCCAAACACCCGGCGGGTGTGCTCGGCGACGCTGGCGCGTCCGTGGCATCGGTCCAGCTGGCGCAGCCGGGTATAGTTCGAGCTGGCGCAGCCGCGGCGCCGGTATGGTGTGGGCAAGGGATTGCGCTCTCGACCGTCCCCGAGGAGACCCGCCATGCCGATCCACCGTCTCAACCACGCCGTGCTCTACATCGGCGACCTGGGGCGCAGCGTCGCCTTCTACACCGACATCCTGGGCTTCCGCCCGGTCATGGCCCTTCCGGGCGCCGCGTTCCTGCAGGCACCCGGGTCGACCAACGACCACGACCTCGGCCTGTTCGAGGTCGGCGCCGGGGCCCGTCCGTCCCAGGCCGGCCGGGCCACCGTCGGCCTGTACCACCTGGCCTGGGAGGTCGACACCCTGGCCGAGCTGGAGCGGCTCGCGGCCGAGCTGGCCCAGGCCGGCGCGCTCGTGGGCGCATCCGACCACGGCACCACCAAGAGCCTGTACGCCAGGGACCCCGACGGCCTGGAGTTCGAGGTCGCCTGGATCGTCCCGGCTGGCCTGCTCGACGAGCAGGCCCTGGCCGCCCGCAAGCGCATCGGGCCGCTGGACCTCGAGCAGGAGAAGCGGCGCTACGGGGCCGACACCCGCGGCGGCGTCGGCATCTCCGTCCCCGCCTCCGTCCCCTGACCGCTCGTCGCCGTTCCGTCCAGCTCGTCGAGCTGGTCGGCGAGGCAGGCGGTGTACAGCGCCAGGCTGGCCCGGTGGTCGCGCAGGGTCCGCGCCCTCGAGGTCTACTTCGTCCCGCGCGGTGGGGCGGCCCGGCCTCGGCTGCCGCCCGCGGGTGGGCGGGCCCCGGCTACCGCCACGGGTCGTAGTCGACCTCGAGCGCCTCCTGGGCGGGGCGCTCGGCCTCCGGGACGTTGCGGAGGTTCAGCCGGATCCGTGTCCAGGTGCTGCTGCGCCCACGCATCGAGTCCACCAGGACGTCGGCCGGGGCCAGGTGGTCCCAGGTCCCCGGGTGCCGGGCCTTCCACCGCTCCAGCCCCTCCAGCGCCTCGGCCTGCGTGGCCGCCCGGGCGATCTCGATCAGCGGCGCGGTCGTCCGGCGCCGCCCGGTGGGCCCGCTCGCCTTGCCCGGTGCCGGGGGCGGCACGATCCCCTCCGGTGTGGCCTGGTCGGCGGCCTTACGCCGCTTGGAGGGCTGGACACGGTCCGGCTCGCTGGCCTGCTTGGCGAAGTGCGGCGGCCACGGGGCGTCGGCGAACCCGGCCGCCTCGTGCTGCGCTGCCAGCTCGAGCAGGGGCTCCAGGCCGCCGGGGGCCTGGTCGATGGCGTCCCAGGGGTCGCCCTGCCGAGCGAACCGCTCGGGCACGGTGTCGATCGTGAACGCCTCCGCCTGGCAGCCCGGCACCTCCTCCCACCGCAGCGGCGTGGACACCCGCGCGTCGGGGGTGGGACGGACCGAGTACGCAGAGGCGACCGTCCGGTCCTTGGCGTTCTGGTTGTAGTCGAGGAAGACGCCGTGGCGCTCCTCCTTCCACCACTTGCTGCTGGCCAGGTCCGGTGCCCGCCGCTCGACCTCGCGGGCGAGGGCGACCGCGGCCCGGCGGACCTCCCCGAACGTCCAGCGCCGCTGGATCCGGCAGTAGACGTGGAACCCGCGCGAGCCGGACGTCTTCGGCCACCCCACCAGGCCGAAGTCCTCGAGCACCTCCCGGGTCACCAGGGCCACCTCGAGTATCTGCGACCAGGGCACCCCGGGCACAGGGTCGAGGTCGACCCGGAGCTCGTCGGGATGGTCGAGGTCGTCGGCGCGCACCGGGTGGGGGTTCAGGTCGATGCAGCCCAGGTTGACCACCCAGGCGAGCCCGGCGGCGTCCCGGACGACGACCTCGCGCGCGGACCTCCCGGACGGGAAGCGCAGCTCCACCGTGTCGATCCACTCGGGCCTGGACTCGGGTGCCCGCTTCTGGAAGAAGAACTCGCCCTCGGCCCCGTTCACGAACCGCTTCAGGGCCATCGCCCGGTCCGCGACCCCGCGCAGCGCCCCCCCGGCCACGGCCAGGTAGTAGCGGACCAGGTCGAGCTTGGTGTGCCCCGTACGCGGGAAGAACGCCTTGTCCGGGTTGGTGACCGTCAGCTCCCGGCCGGCGACTTCCAGGACCTGCTTTCGGGCGGGCATGGAGACACGATACGACACGCCCGCTGCGGTGGCGGGGAACCCGGGACCTCAGCTTCCCGCGCAAGCAGCATCCGCGCTGCTAGCGCACGCTCCCGAACCACTACCGCTCGCGGCCGCGACCCGTTCTTCGGCTTCCTCGCGTCGTTACGTTGCGGCGTCCCGTTCGTCGGGGGTCCGACGGTCGGCGGGGCTGCGTGGCTTGGTCGCGTAGTCGGTGAGGCCGGTCTCGAGCCGTGCGAACGCGCGCTTGGCCTGCGATCTGGCGTCCGCGGCGAGCCTCGGGCTGCGGTAACTATACACTTACTGCTACTTTAAACTTAGAGTGGCCCCATATCAGAGAGGGAGCGCACATGAGCCGTCTGTCCGCAGCGATCCAGTCCACCAACGAGCCGCACGCGCGCAGGGCGCGGCGCCCGTCCCGCGGCAACGTCGTACGACTGCTGCTGCTGTTCGAGGCCGCGACCTTCGTGGCAGCAGCCGCGATCCACTTCGGCGCCCTGCTCCAGGGCTATGGCCACCGGAAGGCCGGGACCGCCGAGACGGTGATCGCGGTCGTGCTCCTGGCGGGGCTTGCCCTCACCTGGAGGGCGCCGCCGTGGCCTCGCAGGGCGGCGGTCGCCGCGCAGGCCTTCGCGGCGCTTGGTGTGCTGGTGGGGCTGTTCACGATCGCGGTCGGCGTCGGGCCCCGCACCGTCCCCGACGTTGCGTACCACCTGTGCATTCTCGCCGTCTTGGTCGTGGGCCTGGCGCTCGCGACACGAGGCGGCACGCCGCCGTTCGGAGCCCGACATGGCTGAGGCGGAGCGGCTGCTGGAAGGCCGCCGGGCGGTCGTCACCGGCGCCAGCCGCGGGATCGGCGCCGAGATCGCCAGGGCGATGGCCCGCGCCGGCGCCGCGGTCGCGCTGGCCGCTCGCGACGCGCAGGCCCTCGCCCGGGTGGCCGAGGAGATCGCGGCGGAGGGTGGGCGTGCGGCGACCGTGCCGACCGACGTCGCCGACCCGGGCGCCGTGGAGCGCATGGTCGCCACCGCGGTGGAGCAGCTGGGCGGGCTCGACGTGGCGGTCAACAACGCCGCCGGCGGGGGTCATGGGCCGACCCCACTGGCCGAGGTGCGCCCGCAGCAGTTCCGCAGCGCGCTGGCGACCAGCCTCGAAGGCGTCTTCCTTTCACTCAGGTACGAGATCCCCGCAATGCTGGAGGCGGGTGGCGGCGCCATCGTCAACATGGCCTCCACCGCCGGCCTCGAGGCAGTCGGCGGCCTGGCTGGCTACGTGTCGGCCAAGCACGGCGTGATCGGGCTGACGAAGGTGGCGGCCCTCGACTACGCCGCGCAGGGCATCCGGGTCAACGCGATCGCGCCCGGCCCGATCCTCACCGAACGCCTGGAGGCGGCGGGCGAGGAGATGCAGCACCGAGCGGGGATGGCGATGCCGATGCGCCGGGTCGGCCTGCCCGCGGAGGTCGCCGCCGCCGCCGTCTGGCTCTGCTCGGACCAGGCGGCGTTCATCACCGGCGCGACGCTGGCGATCGACGGCGGCAAGCTCGCCGGAACCCCACCCTTCAACGCTCCAGAAGGCGGGAGGAGGTCGTGAGGGCTCACCAACCGTCCAGCCCCGCCCTGGCCCCGCCCTCTCCGAGGCATTGATCGGCTGGTCCGCCGCGCGTGAACCGGCTACCGCTGGCAGGTCGCCCCAGGACCAGCGCGGCGCGTTCCAGCGCGCCGGGCCGCTGGGCGCTGACGCCGTCGGTGAGCATGGTGGGGTCGGTGGCGGCGGCCCAGACCGCGCGCACGACTCGCAGGCAGCGGCGCGTGCCGCCCCAGTGGGCAAGCTCGCTGGCGACCTTGCGGGCAAAGCGGGTGTAGCCAAGCCGGCGGATGCCGCCATGGCCGCCGGCGCCGGCAGGCACGACGGTCACAGCGGCCCGCCAGGTCAGCGAGTCCAGCGGCTTGGCGGCGGTGTCCAGCACCGCTGGCCAGGCGCACTCCAGCAGGTCCCGGAGCTGCTGGCGCGCCGCGGTCACCTGGGTGGTGAGCTGGGCGCGGCGGGCGCCGAGGTGCCGCAGGCGGGCCCAGCTCTGCTCGGGGCGCTCAGGCAGGTAGCAGCCCAGCTCACTGACCAGCCGGGGCGATCAGGACGGCGTGGTTGGGATCGGAGGTGTCGCGGGTGAGGTCCTCGCCTTCGCGGGCGCGGGCGACCAGCAGCGGCTGCACGCACACCAGGTCGATCCCCCGACGCTCGCACTGGTCGGCGACGATGCGCCAGCGGTGCCCGGTCGGCTCACAGCCCACCACGATGCCAGCAACGCCGTGCTGGATCGCGGTGGCCTGGGCCCAACCGATGGCATCGTCCAGGTGCCAGGCGTGGCCGGCGACCATGCGGCGGGCAAGCACCCGCGAGTCATGATCGCACAGCGCCAGGGCCTGGCTGGTGTCGGTCCCTTCCTTCAACCCATCCAGGAGTTACTAGGGCTGCAGTGAGGTTCGCGTTCAGGGTTCACTTTTGCCGCCTGGTGCCAGCAAGTGACGTTTACTAGCTCGCTGGCTTGGCGCTGGAAAGGTTGCCCTCCTCGCCCTTCACCTTCTACCCCTCGTTATTGAGGTCAAAGGACAGCAGCGGAGACGCTCCAGGTCCACCTGCCTCCCCCGGGGTGCAGACATGGCCAGGACGGCCTCTGCCGCTGCTGGCCGGAGCAAGCACCTCAACCAGCCCGCGCTCAGAGATCGAAGCGGTTGCGGAACCGCTCGACATGCAGCCCATCGGCGCAAAGCACGCCCAACTCGATGGCGGCCGGGAAGTCGGTTTCAGAAGATCGTGATATCAGTAACGCTAGCAGTGTCGTGTCGTCAAGGAGCGGCCATGGCCAGCAATCCCGAGAACCTGCCTCTTGCCGAGCAGCCCCCCGATGACCAGGCCCTGCTCGCTCGCACTTTCTGGCTGCTGTTGGACCACGGGCGCCCGGTCGAGGTTGGCGCCCTCGCCGCCACCCTGGAGCGCGAGCCCGCCGCGGTGGCCGCCGCGGTCGACCGGTTGGAACAAGCAGGCATGACGCGGCGCGACCCGGCCGGGCGGCTGCTGGGCAGCCACGGGCTGTCGGTGGCGCCAACCCACCACGAGCTCCTGATCAACGGCAGGCGCCGCTGCCTGGCGCGCCTACCTGTGGCCAGGGACCACGCCCGCCGGCTGCCCTCCGAGTCGGTCGACGCCCCTCGGTGAGGAGGAGGGAACCCATGCCGACCAGGATTGACCTGGCGCAGCTGCAGGAGCTGCTGGGTGGCGGGGCGCAACTCCTGGAGGTCCTGCCAGCCGCCGAGTACAGCGACGAGCATCTGCCCGGCGCGGTCAACATCCCGCTCAAGGAACTGGACGCCACCAGCGCAGCGCAGCTGGACCGGACGCGCCCGGTGGTCGTCTACTGCTGGGACAGCCTGTGAGACATGAGCCCACGAGCCGCGTGCCGGCTCGAACTGCTCGGCTTCACCCAGGTGTACGACTACGTCGCCGGCAAGGCCGACTGGCTCGCGACCGGCCTGCCGACCGAAGGGTCACTGGCGCAGGTCCCTCGCGCCAAGGACGTGCTGCGCCGCGACGCGGTGACCGCCCTCCCTGAGGAGCCGGTCGGCGTGGTCGCCGCGCGGGTGGCGCGCTCGCCATACGGGTTTGCCCTGGTGGTCGCCAACGATGGGACGCTGCTGGGTCGGCTCCGCAAGGTGGTGCTGGACGCTGACCCGGCGGCACGAGCGGAGCAGGTGATGGAGGCCGGCCCGTCGACCGTCCGGGCGGACCGTCCGCTGGCCGAGTTGGCCGAGCGGCTCCGCAGCCGCGGGCTGCGCACCGCGATCGTCACCGCGCCGGATGGCAAGCTGCTTGGCGTGGTCCTACGGGCCGACATGGAGGCACGGCTCGCCGGCCAGCCATGACATGGGTGTCGGCGGGGAACTCCTCGGGGGTGGCCGGCCTGCCGGGCCCGCGGCGAGCCCAGACCTGGTGGAAGGGCGGCTCGATCCGGCTCCCGTCCCACCGCGGCAATGACTGTCCAGGCGCCGCAAGGCGCAGGTCCCAGCCGCGCAGGTGCCGAAACAGCTGCTTCTGGTCCGAGGCGAGCATGGAGATCTCGAGGTCGGCATGCGGCCGCGTCTTGTGTCCCAGCACCAGGTCCAGCGCCAAGCCCGTCGTGGACGTGCAGATCTCGGTGGAACGGCTGGAACCCCGTCGAACCGTTCCGGTCGCCACTGGAGGCCGCCGGGTTCCTGTATCGGGCCGCCAACACCGAGCGCACCAAGCGGTACTTCCGGGAGCCTCCAGGCCAGCGCCGCACCCATGTCCACGTTCGGCGGGCGGGCAGCTTCTCCGAGCAGTTCCCGCTGCTGTTGCGTGACTTCCTTCGATGGGAACCCGGGCCAACCGACGCCTGAAGCCGAACCGGGATCGCCAGGCTGCCGGCCGCACCGAGCTGCTCAGCCAGCGCTTGGTCTGCCGCATCCGGTAGGTTCAGCGCACCATGCTCCAGAAGCTCCGGGAGAGGAGCAGGGAACTGGGTGCGGTTCACCGGCCAGATCGATCGGTTGGAGCAGCGGATCGGCCGGTGCTTCTGGCCCGATTGGCTAGGAGGATGCCGAGCCAAACAGCGCGGGCTTGGGACTTCAGCCGGGCAGGCGGATGATGCCGCGTGCCAGGGCGACGGTGACCGCGGCGGTGCGGTCGTCGACCCCGAGCTTGCTGAAGACGCGGAGCAGGTGGGTCTTGACCGTCGCCTCGCTGACATACAGCTGACGGCCGATGTCCTTGTTGGAAAGCCCCCGGGCCACCGCCTGAAGGATCTCCAGTTCGCGTGGGCTGAGCGCCTCCTCGGCGGGGGCACGCATCCGGCCCAGCACCCGGGTGGCCACCGAGGGGGACAGCACCGACTCGCCTCGGGCGGCCGACCGGATCGCGTTGAACAGCTGCTCGCGGGGTGCGTCCTTGAGCAGGTAGCCGGTCGCCCCAGCGTCGACGGCCCGGGTGATGTCGGCGTCGGTGCCGTAGGTGGTCAACACCAGCACCCGGACCGCGGGTGCCTGCTCCCGCAGAGCAGCGATGGCGGATGGCCCGTCCAGGTCGGGCATCTGCAGGTCCATGAGCACCACATCTGGGTGCAGGGCGCGGGCCTGGGCCACCGCCTGGGTGCCGGTGGCGGCCTCGCCGACCAGTTCCATGTCTGGCTGGGTGGCCAGCATCGCGCGCAGCCCGTCCCGCACGACCGGATGGTCGTCGGCGATCAGCAACCGGATGGGGCACATCACCGCGTCTCCCTCCCGGTCGGCTCGGCCGGGTCATCGTCCGCCCGGGCCGGGAGCTCGACGGCGATGGCGGTGCCCTCACCGGGCTCGCTCTCGATCACCAGGCTCCCCCTGAGCGCCGCCACCCGCTCGCCCATGGCGCGCAGGCCGAGCCCGCCAGCCGCTGCCACGGTCTCGGCCTGGTCGAACCCGACCCCGTCGTCGGCCACGTCGAGCGTGACCACATCGTCGAGGTAGGAAAGGGTGAGTGTCGCCCGGGACGCGGCGGCGTGCTTGCGGACGTTGGCCAGCGCCTCCTGGCCGACGCGCAGCAGGGCCTCCTCGACGTGGGCGCCGAGCGGCCGCACGGTCCCGCTGACGACCGTCTCGGCGTGCAGCCCGGTCTCCTCGGCGAGCCGGCCGGTCAGCTCCTGGAGCGCCTGCGTCAGCGGCTGCTCGGCCAAGGGCCGCGGCCGCAGCGCCCACACCACCCGCCGGGACTCGGCCAGGTTGTCACGGGCCGACCGCAGCGCCTGTTGGATGTGGCGGTCCACTGGGCGGCCCGTGGCCAGGGACTCCTCGGCCGCCTCCAGCAGCAGCACGACGCTGGCGAAGCCCTGGGTGAGGGTGTCGTGGAGGTCGCGGGCCAGCCGCTGGCGTTCGGCGAGCATCCCGGCCTGCCGTTCGGCCGCGGCCAGCTCGGCCCGGGTCGCCTGCAGCTGCTCGATCAGCCCCTGGCGCTCCCGGCTCTGGCGGACGATGGTCCCCATGTAGGCCACCGACAGCAGCGTGCCGGCCGCGAACACCGACACCGCGGCGACCGCCGGCCACGGGACGGCGCCCCGCTCCCGGGACAGCTGCCAGATCCACCCGACCGCCACCACCAGTACCACCGCCGCGCCGTGCCGGAGGTCGTGCAGGCAGAACGGCGCCAGCACGCCAAACCCCAGACTCAGGAACACGGGGTCCAGGGCGATCAGCGGCGCCCACAGCCCCACCGCTCCCACCAGGTAGAGGACGTCACGGCGGGGCGTGCGCGGCCGGGCGACCAGCCAGGTCCAGTACCAGGCCCCGAGCGCCGCGGCCAACGCCCCCCGCACGGCCTTGCTGGCCGCCGACTGGGATGCCCCGGTGGTCGCCTCGATCGTGGCGTAGGCCAGCAGCAGGTAGAAGAAGGCATGCCAGGCGATCCGCCACCGCTCCCAGATAGTCCCTTCACCGATGCCGGGACGAGCCCGCTGGCCGCCGGACGCCGTCGCCGACCGCGTGGTCGTCATCGCCGGCGGCCGACTGCTCGCCGATGGCACCCCCGACCAGGTCAAAGCGCAAGCGGCCGGCCGCAGCACAGTCAGCGTGGCCGCCGACGGCCTGCCCCGGGAGGTCCTCGAGCGCCTGCCCGCAGTGGAGACCGTCGAACAGGTCCGAGGGCGGCTGACCCTGTCCACCAGCGATCCCGACGCCACCGTCCGTGCCCTGCTCCAGCAGGCCCCGCACGTGCAGGGCCTTGAGGTCACGCGGGCGGGGATGGAAGAGGCGTTCCTGCAACTCACCCAACAAGGAGGCACATGATGACCGGCTCCCTGGCCTACCTGTGGCTGGAGGCCAAGCGCCAGTGGCGCAACCGCGAGGTGCTCATCTTCCGGCTCGGCCTGCCCACGGGCGTGTACCTGATCCTGAACGTCGCCGAAGGCGACACCCCACCAACCAGTCCGGGCGGGAGGATGGTGGCCATCGCCGCCCTCGGCGCCGTCATCTCGGGGCTGGCGGCCGGACCGTCCCTGGGCGAGGAGCGCGCCAACGGCTGGCTGCGCCAGCTGCGGGTGACCCCGCTTCGCCCCAGCGCCGCGGTGGCCGCCAAGATCGTGGTGGCGATGAGCTTCGCGCTCCCCGCGATCGCCCTGGTCGCCGCCGCGGCCGGCCTGTTCGGCGACAGCGAGGGCATCGCCCTGGGCGGGGCCCAGTGGATCCAGCTGGTCGGCTGATGTGGATCGCCACCACGCCCATCACCGCGCTCGGCGCCCTCATCGGGCTGACGTTCGGCGGCGAGGCCGCCCAGGGCGCCACCACCCTGGCCTTTGTCGTGCTGTGGCTGCTGGGCGGCATCTTCACCCCGCCCAGCCAGATGCCCGACGCCCTGGCGGCCGTGGCCCGGACTCTGCCTTCCTACGGCGTGGTCCAGGTCGGCGAGAGCGTGGCCGGCGGATTCTCCCTGTCCGCCTCGGCGGTGGCGGTGCTGGCCGCCTGGACGGTGGGTGCCGGCGCACTCGCCGCTCTGGCCTGGCGGCGGGTCATCGCCCGCTGAGCGCCACCGTGACGCCGCGGCCGAGATGAACAACGCTTCACCCCAGGCCACGGTGGCCGGAGAGGCGGGCCAACGGTCGCTCAGCGGCGAGCTAGGCGGCCGCCGCTTCCACTCCGAATGCTCAGTCAGCCAGTCCGAGCGACCTCATCTGCGCGAGATGTCTTCCAGGCGGGCAGGACGCTTGGCTTCAGGCCTTGGGACGCAGGCTGGCGCGGATCCCGGGCTCGGTCAGCCGGCGGTACAGCTGGTCCATCTCTTCGGCCGAGTACGGCAGGTCGTTCTCGAGCCACCAGCGCACGCCGAGCCCGACCAGGGCGTTGACGGCGAACTCCACGACGGCGTCCAGGGGCACCTGGGTCTCCTGCTTCGGCGCCCTGGCGGCGAGCTGGGTCCGCAGCAGCTCCGAGAGGAACCGGTGGAGGTACCCGATGAACACCTCTGCCCCTCGCTTGCCGACCATGGCCCTCCACACCTCGCGGTGCCTGGCGAAGTGCTCGAAGACGGCCAGGGTGGGCGAGGCGGCTTGCGTCTTGGCGTCGCCGCCGCCGCCGTGCTGGGCGGCTGGCTGGTGACAAGCGGCCTGCTCGCCCGTGCCGGTGTGTACCACCAGGCTTCCGGGCAGGCCGCGCCCTGGTTCGGCGTGGCGTCCGCCGGCACCCTGACTGGGCTGCTGGCGGCCACCCGAATCCCGGTGGTGGCCCGCATCCTCGCCGCCCCAGGCACCCCCGCGCGCCTGGCTCTGCCGCACACGCTGCGGGTGGTGGGGGTGACCTTCCTGATCGTGATGGCCCTAGGCCACCTGCCGGCCGCCTTCGCGCTGCCCGCCAGCCTGGGCGACATCGCGGTCGGGGTGGCCGCGCCGCTGGTGGCTCGGCGGCTGGCCCGCGGCAGCGGCCACAGCAGGGCGATGTGGTTCAACCTGTTCGGCATCCTGGATCTGGTCGTCGCCCTCAGCATCGGCTTCCTGGCCGGGCTCGGGCCATGGCGGCCCCTGGAGGTCACGCCATCCACCGAGCCGCTGAGTCTACTCCCGCTCGCGCTGGTCCCGACGGTGGCCGTGCCGCTGGCGATCGCGCTGCACATCGTGTCGCTGCGCCGGCTCCACACTGCCGCCTGGCCCAAGGAGAACCGGGGCGGGCACGTCGTCGTCGCCGCTGGCTGAAGCACGCGCTGCGACCACCCGCCCAACCCGCCGTCCCGACGCTTGAGGAGGCAGCATGACCGTGGACAGCACGTCAAGCTCGCAACCCGACCGGCCCACCACCGGCGCGCGGCGACCAGGGATCGTCGGCGCGATGCGCGCGGTGCTGTGGCTGCTTGCCGTGGCGGTGTTCGCCCAGGCGGTCTTCACCGGCCTGTTCCTGGACGGAGGCGACGCCTGGCGCGGCTGGCACGCCACCAACGGGATGCTGGCGCTGCCGCTGCTTGCGCTCATCCAGGTGGTCCTGGCCGTCCTGGTGTGGCGGCGCGGTCGCGGACCGGGTTGGCTGCCCATCGCCAGCGTGGGGCTGCTGCTGGCCCCCCTCGTCCAGAATGTGATGGGCCAGACCAGCCAGGTCGCCGTCCACGTCCCGCTCGGGGTGGCCATCCTCGGCCTGATCGGCACGCTGCTTGGCCGCGCCCGGACCCTGACCCGACCCGCGACCCACCCAACAGCATCCTAACGGGTTTCAGGTGTTGGGGTGACTCAGGTGGTACGTCGTCGAGTAGGGTCCGGCCCGCTCGGCGTCGTTCGTGAGTGACGAATGAGCAGAAGATGGCAATGGTGGGTCCACGCGTGACCGCCTGCGGGTCTCGGACGTTGGGGTGACAGGATCTGCGAGCTTGATGCGGTCGACCGCCGCTGACCTTCCACCCGGTGTTCAGTCACGATGATGGAGCGCCGGGTCAAGTCGCTTACGGTTAAGCGGCGCCGCCTACGGTAATGCGGCTCAGTAGCCTCCGGCGTATACGAGGTAGCCGTAGTTCTGGGTAATACCGCTACCCTGCGCCACGATCGGGCGGAACGGGTCGCCGTCAAAGCCGAACGTCGAGGGACGGGCGACCGCGTCAGTGCGGACTCTTTGCATGATATCGGCCGGGGTGCCGCTGCACGCCCCCCTGTCGATACACAGCGCCACGGTGCCGGCGACGTGGGGAGCGGCCATGCTGGAGCCCGACATCACCATGGTGCCACCGGTGTTTGAGGTGCTGGTGATGCAACTGCCGGGAGCAGCCAGAATGTGGTTCTCGTCATAATCATAGGCCCAGCTTGAGTTGGCCGATGCCCGCTCGTCCGGGCCCTGGTTGCAGCCGGTTGGCGGGGAGATCTTGGAGGGAGCGCCATCGTAGTCGGTCATCCAGGTGGCGGTCAGCACCTCATCGTAGTTGGCCGGGACGGTGAGGGTGATCGCACCGCCGCTGTTGCCGGCCGCGACCACGAACAATGCCCCGGCAGCGGTGGCGTGGCAGATCGCTAGGTGGATGGGATCGGCATTGGTCATCCCGCAATTGCCGTCGTCGTCACCGAAGGAGCCGGCCGACAGGTTCGCCACCCTGACGCCCAGGGCCTTCCCAACCGTGGTCACCCACTCGATGCCGCACAAGATGCTGGCGTCCGAGCCGTTCGCCGAACTGTTCAAGACCTGGATCGGATAGATCGGCGCGCCCGGAGCCACGCCGACCACTCCGTCAGCGTTGTTCTTGGCGCCGATGATGCCGGCGATGTGGGTGCCGTGACCGTTCAGGTCAGACCAGCCGACGCCGCCGAGACAATTCTGGCCGGCGGCTTGGACGTTCAGGTCAGGGTCGGGTGTGACGCCAGTATCCAGCACTGCCACCGGCGTGTTGACCGAGGCGCCGGCGGCATACACCGTGGACCGGTCGCCATCGATCCGGTCGACCCCGGTCGGCAGGGCTTGGGCGAACGCCTTGAATGTTCGGTTCGACGAGATGAAGCGGACACCAGGGTCTTGGGCCAGTTGTGCCTTGGCGGACCCGGTGAGGTGAGCATGGAAGGCCCTGAGCGCCACGGAGTAAACCTGCTCCACGTCCACCCCGCTTCGAGCATCGGCTGCCGCTGCAAACGCCGTCGCGTCGATGCCGTCCTTGAGCGCGACGATATAGTCCCCGGAAGGCGGTGCGGCCGACACCGGTTTGGTCAAACCGGGGGCAACGACGGCGACCGCCGCGATCATGATCGCGGCCAGCGCGCTCCTAATCTGGTGAACGACGCCGGCCTTGACGAACCGCTGTAGCCCGAGCCCCACGATCTCTCGGCCCATGGTGGACCCTCCTTCCGGTCGGACGGACAGCTACCGCGCCTGGCGGACTTGCTGGATCCCTCGCCACGCGGTCTGGAGGGTCTCCCGGGGGGATCGCAAGCGAGGTTGGCCAGGCTCTTGGTCGTTGAGGTTGACCACAACGCCTGCACCGGGTCCGGTCAGGCGCATCGGCTGGCAGCCGCTCCACCATCAACCAATCCTGCTGTGCCGCTCGGACCACGCGTGTGTTGCGGCTGCGGTGCGTGCCGAGCCCCTCCCACGGCGGGGTGGCCCTCTGCTCGCCCGGGAAACCGCGCAACTCAGGCAGCATCCCGATGAGCCGTGGGTAGCCGCTCGGCCTCCTGCTCGACAACGCCTGGGCGCCGCCGTCCCGCCAGCGAGCGTACCAGCAGCTGACGCTCTGGCGGATCATGCCGAGCTGGCGGGCGACCCCGGCCTGGAGAACGCCGGCGGCAACCAGCTCGGCGGCGCCCGCCCGGGGGGCTTCCAGCACCTGGTGACCATTACGGTTGGTTGGTGTCATGCCGTGGAGCCTGCCACGCCACGCCAATCAACGCCTCGATCCCGCAAATCCTGTCAGCCAAGACCAGGAATCCTCGAGATTGAGCGTGGACGGTGGCTGGGTAGCATCTCCATGTTTACAGGTTCCGCTGCGGCCTACACAGACCTGGCTGCGACAGCACCACGGGAGAAGGGAGCGCGATGGCATCGGTCGCGGAGTTGGTCGACGAGGATGCCCTGCGTCGATTGACCGGCCCGATCGGATATCGGCAGGGTGTTGACCTGGCCGTCAGCGGCTGTGTCCAGCTGGTCAGTTTCGGGCCTGTGCGAGTCACGGCACGGGTCGAGGACCTGGTGTTTCAGCATGTGGAGCTTCGCTCGACCGGCACAGCGCTCAGCTGGTCGTGTATGTGCCGCGAAGGGGGAAGCCGGGCGCCTTGCAAGCACAGTGTCGCCGTCGCCGTGGAGACCCGGCAGCGCTCCCCATCCCGGAGAAGCTAAACATCAGGATCACCGAACGCTGACCCCCACACCTCTCTACACGGTCGATCCGGCCACAGGTGCCAGCGCGACCATCGCCGGGGTCAGCGTGCCCGACGTCGACGGGATCGTGCTGGCGGCGGGGCGGCTGTGGGCGGTGCAGAACACCAACCAGGTGTCCAGGATCCGGCTGCGCCCGGACCTGACCTCCGGGGTGGTCGAGCGGGTCATCACCAGCGAGGTGTTCCAGACCCCGACCACCGCGGCCCGCTTTGGCCGTCGACTGGCGGTGGTCAACGCCAAGTTCGACACCGGCATCCCGCCCACCGCCGACCGGTACGAGGTGGTCCTCGTCAACGCGTGACCCCTAGGGTCACCCCCCACGGCCGGCGTCAGAACGCCTTACTTCGCCCCTGACGGTCCGAATCCAGCTGCGGAAACGCTGGTCGGCACAGCGGTGAGTCGGTCCTTACTCGCACGGAGGAAGTCAGGGTTGGAGGTCTCGCGCTTCATCAGGACCCGCAAGCAAGGCAAGGGGATGCCACCAGCGTGCTGAATGGACGGCACGCTGACAGGGCGTTTGTTCCAGCAGTTCTCCAGCAACTCGTTGGGCTTCACGGTGACGAAGGGGCAGGCGCTTGCACCACGTACCACCGTTGACCTGGACATTCACCACGCCGCCCTGGCTGGCACTGCCGGTGGTCGGGTCGACAGATGTGGCGCTCTTGCACTGAACCGTCTCGGTCCGCCGCCCAGCCTTCTTGGGCTCTTGTGACTGATCCGTGGGTGGTTTGAGCTGCCCTTGCATGACTGCACGCCGCCCCGTCCCTATGGTTCCGGCTGTCTGAGGTCGGTCCCACAGGGGGTGGAAACGGCGTGCGATCCGCAAGGGTATGGAAGCGGCT
>DASYUT010000219.1 GCA_036000965.1 Actinomycetes bacterium | reverse complement strand
CGGGAACTCGAAAGCGGCCGCCCGGCTAGCCGGGCACGCCCACGAGCTCGCCCAAGCGGAGGGTGGCACCGCGGAAGCCGTCGGCGTTCCACAGCTCGCTGGGCGGCGCCGCGTCGCGCCGGGGGCTGCGGGCGACGGTGCGGCGGCTTCCCACGCGAGACCGGTACAGCAGGGCTGGCAGGCCGCGGACGATCAGCAGCATGGCGAGGAACACAGGGACCAGGCGCAGGTTGGCCGGGTCACCGGTGAGCGCCCGGAGGTCGAAGCGCACCCCGCTGACCACGAAGAAGAACGGCACCAGGAACCCGTAGCCGAGGGCTTCCAGCTTCATCCGGAACCTCGGGTGGGTCATCATCTCGTCCCGGTCGACGACCCTGAGGATCGCTCCGGCCAGGAAGGCGCCCAGGATTGTCTCCAGCCCGAGCCGCTGGGCGACCAAGACCAGCAGGGCGAGGAGCAGGACGGCGCCGCGCACCCGGATCTGGGCGCTGGAGTCCTGCAGCCGGCCGAGGTCCGCCGACAGGCGGAGCGAGCGGCCCGCCCTGGCCACACCGACGCCGACCCCGACCGCCAGCAGCACCAGGCCGCCGATCAGCAGCAGCTGCGCCCCCGGCCCGGTCGCCTCCCGAGAGAAGAACAGCGACAGCAGGATCACCGCACCGAAATCGGCGATCGAGGCCGCCGCGATCACCAGCTGGCCGAAGTCCGACTCGACCTGTCCGGCGTCCTTAAGTACCGGGATGACCACCCCAAGCGAGGTCGCGGTCAGGATGATCGCAACCAGCAGCGGGGTGTCCACCAGCCCGACCGCCGCCAGGCCGGCGGAGACGGCGAGCCCGATGGCAAACGACACGGCGAAGCCGGTGGCGACCAGGCCGAGCAGCTTGCCGCGCAGGTGGTCAACGTCGACCTCGAGGCCGGCCAGGAACAGCAGGAACGCCAGGCCCAGGATCGACAGCACCTGGAGCGGCACGTCGACCCGGACCCAGCCGAGCACCGAGGGGCCGAGCACGATCCCGATCACGATCTCCAGCACCACCGAGGGCAGGCGCAGGCCGGGGGCCAGGCCGAGGAGCAGCGGGACAAGGAAGGCGACGGCCGCCACGGCCGCGACAGCGGCCAACGACAGCTCAGGCATAGCAACCTCCGGGCTACGGTGTGGCGGCCGTCGCTGTTGCGACCGTGATTGGGTCAGTAGTCCCGGCTGGCCGGCTGTCTGTTACACCTGCCCTGCGGCCAGGTCCGGCAGGTCTCGGAGCAGGCGCGCGGCCGGCGGAGGTTCCCGAGGGATCGGCAAGCCGACGCATCGACGCGTTGTCGTGAGCGATCCATTCGATGGCGCCGTCGTCGCGGTCCAGGCAAGGATCCTCACCAAGGTCGCGTCATCATGGGGCGTCGGACTCGGTCCAGCTCACCCAGCAGCCGGATGCGAAGTGTGGCTGACCCCATGGGATGCTCTCCCAGTGCCTGACATCGAAGTCCCCCGTCGGCGGCGCCGGCTGATCCACGGCCACGATTCTTGCTGATCTTCGAGCCGCGAGACACTCCTCGAGTCGCCCGGGGTTGTCGCCGGCGGCATCGCCCGCAGCCGACCCTCCATGCGGCCCACGATGGTGACGGGTGGCGCCGTCGCGGAGCGGCCGGCGGGCACAGGCCAGCCCAAGTCCGCTGGCGCCGCGGTGACCAGCGCGTTGCCCTGAAGCTCCATCCGCAGCTCCCTAAGGGGTGCAGAGCTCGCCGACGTAGTCGCCACCGCCACCGGCGGTGGCGGTGAACGTGCCCTGGGCGCGCAGCACCCCGGTGGCGCCAGCCCACTGCCCGGTGCCGGCCACCACCGTGTCGACCTCGGCGAAGTCGCCAGCACCGCTGGTGCGCAGCACGATCGCGTCCTTGGTCGACAGCGTGCCACCACCGGCGGTGAGCAAGTTGTCGCCGGTCAGCAGCACCACCGCGGTGGTCGGGGTGTCCACGGTTTGGATCAGGCTGGTCCCGGTGAACACCGAGGTGGCCTTGATGCCGCCCTTGTACGCGCCGGTCGCGCAGATCCCGACCGGCGAAACGCACGCCGGGCCGGTGAGCGGGGTGAGGGTGAAGCTGCCGCTGACCTTCTTGCAGGCGGCCGCCTCGGCGCCGCTTGCGGCCAGAACCAGCGGCAGGAGGACAGCGACGCCGACCAGCAGCCGCCGCGGCTTGTGGGCCATGCGTTGGAACGGACCGGACATGGGTGTACCTCCTCCGCTTGAACCGGTTGGTCTGGTACAGCATGCGCGCGGTGGGCCGCCCGGTCGATACGGCAAGCGCCCGACACCGAAGTACTGCACCGGAGAGGAGGGCCGCCCGGCCCGCCTTGAATACCCGAGGAAGCCGTCTTGCTCCGACGATGACCAGCAGGCCAAGACCTCGCATGCGGTCCGGCGGATCCTCACCTCTCGATCACGCTGATGGGGCGTCCACGCGTGCGCCTACGCCGACGAGCGTCCAGCACCGACGACGATCCAGTGCCGGGCTGCAGACCGTGGTCGATCGTGCTGCCGTGCTCATTCACGACTCGTTCACCAGCCGCTCAGGTACCCCAGCGGATCAGGAACCTCACGCGGACGGACGTTCGGACCTGCAGGATCTCGATACGGCATGGCCAGTCAGCTCGGGGGTCCAAGTCGCTGGTCGCGCTCCAGTCCCATCTGTTGACCCCGTGTCCAGGATTCGAACCCTGTGAACCCGGGCAAGAACGCCGAGGACACGACCCTACCGCAGCACCGCTGCGGCCCCACGCTCGCCCACTGTCCAGGCCAAGCGTCGGTCAGTTGGACCTCCAAGTCAGGGCCGTAGCCCCAGTCGCGACAACTCCCCCATCAGCCACCTGCGGCCACCCGAAGCTCGGCCCGCATCCGCTTGACCGACCACCCCTGCTCCACATAGCGCGCCTGGAGGTAGGCGGCCAGATCCGCGAAGCCGAGCTCCGCCAGCCGCGCCGCCCGACGCGCCTGCCATGCCACCGACTGCACTCGCCGCCCCGCAGCCGCCGCCCACTCGGCGGGCGTTCGCCGTACCCGTCGGATCCCATGGCGGTCCAGCAGCCGCCGCACCGTCAGCCGATGCGCCCCAGCTCCGCCCCAACCTCCGCCAGCAGCCACCCCTGCTCCACGACCCGGTTGGCCAGGTAGACTCCCACCTCGGCGAAGCCCAGCGAAGCCACGCGGGCGGCGATCCGCTCCTCGGTGTACCGGCGTCGCTGCTGCGCCAGCCGCTGCCGGCGGGGCGCCAGCCGCACCCCGGACGGCGCCAGCGCCGCCTGCACTTGCCAGTCGCTGATCCGAAGCTCCGTGGCGATCCGCGGCACGCAGTAACCCGCGTCGCAGCGGGCCTGCAGGTAGGCCCCAAGGTCGTCGAAGCCGAGCGCACCGGCGCGTTCCTGCAGGCGCCGAGCGCGGCCGCCATCGGCCACAACCCGCCCGCAAGGCCCAGCCGACGAGGCATTTCTGCTGGTCGTGGGTTTGCCCATGCGTTGCCGGTCACCCCTGGGACGACGATAGGCAAACTGGCGATGACCAGCGCGTTTCCACGGCGATCCGCCGAGCCTGGGCGACGGCGATGGGCAACAGGTGCTTACTGGCACGACCCTGGACAACCTCGGGAACCGGCTGTGACCAGGAGGTTTCCCTGTCAAGGGCACCAGCGCGCCGCGACAACCCGGGCCAGCCACCACGGGTCGGGGCACCCGTAGGGCATGGGCAAGACCGCCGGCTGGAGCATGAGGGCCTCGCAGCGACCGCCGGCCTCGATCAGGTCGCGCTTGTACTGCTCACGGGCGTCGACGGCCTGCACGCGGAGCACGTCGCCGAGCGGGGTCCCGCGCTCGACGGCCACGACCAGCCGTCAACGAAGCAGGCAACCGGCGGCATCGGCAGCCGCACGGCGAGCCCTCCATGGCGGTCGTGAACGGCTCCCCGGCCCGCAGGTCGGCCAGGACCACGGCTGAGCAACGCTTACCTCGAGCGGCGGCTCGGCGTAGCCGCCACGACGAGGACCTGGAAGACGGCCAGCAAGCTCCGCGATCTCGCAAGCCTGGACACACTGCCGGCGTCTGCTGGCCGCCCTGCTCGCGCCGGCCCACCATCGACTGGCTGGCGGTCGCTCACGCCGCCCTGGTCGCCGCGGCCTCCTGGACCCCGTCGATCAGGAATACGGGCGGCCACGGCGGCGCTGCCTCCGATGAGCATGGTCCGGATCGGCGGACGGGATCGAGGGGTCGCGTGAGCGAGCAGGTGAGGGGTGGCGAGACGGCGGCGCTGGCGACCCTGCGGGAGGCCGACCCGGTCATCGCCGCGCTGATCGACGCGAACCCGGACTACGACCCCAACGCGTGGCTGGAGCGGCTGCCGGAGATGGACGCCTTCGGCGTGCTGATCTTCCAGGTCATCGGGCAGCAGCTCTCCGTGGCGGTCACGCGGACGTTGCTGGGCCGCCTTCTGGACCGCTTCGGCGGGCAGCTGCCCACGCCCCGGGACCTGCTGGCCGCCAGCCCTGAGGACATCCGGGCCGCCGGGCTGTCCCGCCGCAAGGTGCAGACGCTGCGCGAGCTCGCCGAGCGGTTCGTAGACGGCCGGCTCGACCCGGCCGAGCTCGAGCGGCTCCCCGACGAGGAGGTCGTGGCGCGCCTCACCGAGGTCCCGGGCGTCGGCCGGTGGACCGCCGAGGGGTTCCTCGCGATCGCCCTGCATCGCGACGACGTCGTGCTGCCGGGGGATCTTGCGCTCCGCAAGGCGATCCAGCGCGCGTACGGGCTCGACCACCTCCCCAGTCAAGCCGAGGTGGTGGCCATCGCCGAGGCGTGGCGGCCGCACCGCAGCCTGGCGGTGAGCTACCTCTTCGCCTCCGTGTACGGCGCCTAGGCCCGGGCCGTCCTGCGAGGGTGTAGCTTTGCGGGGGTTGTCGATGCCGACCAGGACGTCGTCCAGGGCCATCAACGGCCAGCAGCTCCGCCAAGGCGACGACGTCCGGAATCGGCTCGCGCTCGCCTGCCGCATGGGAGGCGAGGTGGGGAGGCGCACGATGCAGCCAAGGATCGACCGAACACGGTTCGGCTCGGTCACCATCGACGGGAAGCCCTACGAGCACGACGAGCACGACGTGCTCATTCGCCTCGGCGGCAGGGTCGAGAAGCGCAAGAAGAAGCTGTCCAAGGCCGTCTATGGCACCTCACACACCATCTCGCTGGCCGAGGCCAAGCACGTCTACCAGCAGGGGGCGGCGCGGCTGCTCATCGGTGCGGGGCAGTCCGGCACGGTCACGCTGTCGCAGGAGGCGGCTGCCTACCTTGAGCGCCACGGCTGCCAGGTGCAGCTGCTGCCGACACCGGAGGTCATCCCGGCCTGGAACCAGGCCGAAGGGGCCGTGATCGGCCTGCTCCACGTGACCTGCTGAGGCGGTCACTGCCCGGTCGGGGCACTCCAAGAGCGGTCCATCGCAACCCAGGACTCTTGCCGCGCCGAAGTCGCGGGCCGACCCGCCCAGCCGCGCAGCGCGGCGAGATCCCTTGCGGTCACCGCACCGGCCGCGACCGTGGCCGGCTCGGCGTCAGGGGTCCTCCTCGATCGCCAGCAGCCGCGCCATGAACGGACCGCCCCGATGCTGCTGGAGGTGGGCCCGCCCGCTACCTGGACACCCTGGCCCGCTTCAAGAGCACCCTGGACGTCGAGACGATCGTGCCCAGGCACGGCCCTGGCCGACGCGCGCTCCCTGGACGCCTGGATGGCCTACCCCCGCGAGCTGCTGGAGGCGGTGACCCACGCCCGCTGGCTGGGGCTGAGCGCCCTGGCCACGGTCCAGACGGTGCCGCTGCCCCCAGGGCACGGGTTCCCGCGCTGGCACCCGGCCGCCCGCATCAACTGGCTGGTTCACGACCTGCACCGGCTCAACGTGCTGGCCACCTACCGGGACCTCGAGCGCCACCCCACTGCGGCCTGAGTCACGCAATGGCCGTCAGCGTGCCGGGGATCAGGCAGTACAGTCGCACCGTGACCCCGACCGACCAGACCGAGGACGCCGCCATCCTGGCCGCGGTGCGAGCCGGCGACCAGGCGGCGTTCGCGGCCCTCGCGGAGCGCTATCGGCGGCAGCTGCACGTGCACTGCTACCGGATGCTCGGCTCGTTCGAGGACGCCGAGGACCTGGTGCAGGAGACCCTGCTGCGGGCGTGGCGGAGCCGCTCCAGCTTCCAGGGCCGCTCCCTGTTCCGCACCTGGCTGTACCGGATCGCGACCAACGCCTGCCTCACCGCCCTCCAGCGCGGCCCGCGCCGCGTCCTGGTCGCCGACGTCCCCCCACGCGACCCCGGCGTGGACCTACCGCTCGAGGAGCGGCCGGACGTGGGCGCGCCGCCCGCCGAGCTGCCCTGGCTCCAGCCCTACCCGGACCACCTGCTCGACCAGGCCGCCCCGAGCGACGCTGAGCCCGATGCCGTGGTCGTCTCCCGCGAGACGATCGAGCTGGCGTATCTGGCCGCCATCCAGCACCTGCCGCCCAGACAGCGGGCCATCCTGATCCTGCGCGATGCGCTGGGCTGGTCGGCGAAGGACACCGCCGGCCTGCTCGAGACCAGCGTGGCCTCGGTCAACAGCGCGCTCCAGCGCGCCCGGTCGACGATGCGGGCGCGGCTGCCCGCACGGCGGCTCGACTGGACGCAGGCGACCGGGCCGACCGACGACGAACGCTCCGTGCTCCGGCGCTTCATGGACGCCCACGACCGGGCCGACGTGGCCGCGTTCGCCGCGCTCCTGCGCGAGGACGCGCGGCAGGCGATGCCACCGCACCCGCTCTGGTACGACGGGCGCGAGGCCATGGTGACCCTGTTCGACCGCTACATCCATCCCACCTCGCCGAACTACCCGGGCCGGCTGCGATGCGTGCCCACGGCCGCCAACCGGCAGCCGGCGGTGGCCGTCTACGTCCGGCGGGAGGGCGACGACCGGTACCGGGTCCTCGGGCTCAACGTGCTCGAGATCGAGAATGGGCTGGTGAGCGCGATCACCTCGTTCGGCGTCCAGCTGCTCGGGGCGTTCGGCCTCCCCCAGACGCTCCCGGCCGACCGATGAGTTTCCGGTCGATCGGGGTCCAAGCAGAGGCAGGCAATGTCGTCCCCAATGAGGGAGGTCCCGTGAACCTGATCGTGTCCGAGTTCCTGTCGCTGGACGGGGTCATGCAGGCGCCAGGCGGCCCCGAGGAGGACCGCAGCGGAGGGTTCGAGCACGGCGGCTGGCAGATGCCCTACTTCGACGAGGCCGCCGGGAACGCCATCTCCGAAGGGATGACCACCGCTGGCGGGTTCCTGCTGGGGCGGAAGACCTACGAGATCTTCGCGGGGTTCTGGCCGTCGCAGCCCGACGACGACCCCATCGCCGCCACCCTGAACAACCTGCCGAAGTACGTCGCCTCCACGACCCTGGAGGAGCCCCTGGAGTGGCGCAACGCGACCCTGCTCAAGGGCGACGTCGCCGAGGCGGTCGCCAAGCTCAAGCAGCAGCCCGGAAAGGACCTGCACGTCATCGGCAGCGGCGAGCTGGCCCAGACGCTGATGCGCCACGACCTCGTCGACGAGTACCGGCTGATGCTCCACCCGCTGGTCCTGGGGAGCGGGAGGCGCCTGTTCCGTGACGGGAACCCAAGGGCCGCGTTGCGGCTCGTCGACAGCAAGACGAGCAGTACCGGCGTCCTGATCCTCACCTACCGGCCAGCCAAGGAGCAATGACATGGACAGCGTGACCTCCAGCGACGGCACCACCATCGCGTTCGACCGGTTGGGCGAGGGACCGCCGGTGATCCTGGTGTGCGGCGGGTCGACCGACCGGATGGTCAACGCGCCCCTGGCGGCGCTGCTGGCCCGGCAGTTCACGGTGTTCAACTACGACCGCCGGGGTCGAGGCGACAGCGGGGACACGCCCCCCATACGCCGTCGAGCGCGAGGTCGAGGATCTCGATGCGGTCGTCACGGCGGCCGGTAGATCGTCGTGCGTGTGGGGCAGCTCCTCCGGGGCGGCCCTGGCGCTCGAGGCCGCGGCCAGCGGCCTTGCGATCAGCAAGCTGGGGTTGTGGGAGCCGCCCTACCGGCTCCAGGACGGCGGCCCCCGGCCGCCGGCGGACACCGCCAAGGTCTACACCGAGCTGGTCTCGCAGGGTCGGCGCGGCGACGCGGTCGAGTTCTTCATGGCCAAGGTGGTGCGCCTTCCCGACGAGTTCGTCGCCCAGGCACGCAACGCGCCGTTCTGGCAGGCGCAGGAGGCCCTGGCCCACACACTTGCCTACGACGCCACTATCATGGGCGACTATGAGGTGCCGGCCGAGCGGGTCGCCTCGGTCACCACGCCCACGCTGGTGCTGACGGGTGGGGCGAGCCCCCCGTGGATGCACGAGACGGCGCGAGCGATCGTGGGTCTCCTGCCCGAGGGGCGGCACCGGGTCCTGGAGGGGCAGGAACACAACGTCGCCCCGGAGGCCATCGCCCCCGCGCTGGAGGAGTTCTTCGCCGGCTGACCCTCCAACGCCTCCTCGGCGCCTGCTAGCGGGGCCGTTGACACCGCGCCGAGCGGCTTCGCTAGGCCAGGTCTCGGACGGTGCGGGAGAACCTCCGGACGTCGCCGACGAGTAGGTCGGGCGTGCCAGCGTGGACTCCGCCAGCGTGGGCGCCAACCGTGGGGGGGCCACGTGGGCGCAAATCCCGTCGATCGCGGCAAGCCGGGGTCCAAGCTCCACCTGGTCAGCGAGCGGCATGGCCTGCCGCTGACCGCCGCCGTCACCGCCGCCAACGCGGGCGACACCACCGTGTTCGCGGGCGTTGGACGACGTGCCCGCGGTACGCACGCCGTCGGGACGGCGGCGATCCCGGCCCGGCAAGGTCGACGCGGACCAGGCCTACGACCATGCCGCCAACCGTGCCTGGCTGCGTCGTCGCGGGATCACGCCGCGGATCGCCCGGCGTGGAGTGGAGTCGTCAAGCAGGCTGGGATGCCACCGGTGGCGGATCGAGCGGACGTTGTCGTGGCTGTCGTGCTACCGGCGGTTGGGGATGCGGTGGGATCGGGGTTCGGAGCGGTGGTTTGCGTTCGTGCTGCTGGCCTGCGGACTTGTCTGCTTCAAGCGGCTCTCGCCACCTGAACGGGGAGCGCAACGACGTCTAAGCTTGCGTTTTAACCCTGGGTGCTGGGCGGGCGGCGTAGCCCGTGACGTTGAACGGCCATCGTGTGATCCTTCGGGAGCAACTGTGCAGAAGCTACGAAGGAGACGCGATGGCCGCACCGTTGCGTGTGTACCCATCCGACCTGGCCGCCCACCCCTGGCGCACGGTGGCGCTGGAGCCGCTGCGGGCGTTCCGCGCCGAGCTGCACGCCTGTCTTACCCGCCGCGCCGACGCCCTGTTCGACCTTGGCGACGCGCTGCTGTGCGCCCCAGCACCGTTTGCGTCCCTGCCGCACCTGAGCCTGGACCCGGCCCACCAGCGCGGCTGGGGCAGCACCTACGCCGCGCTCGTCGCGGGGCGGA
>DASYUT010000218.1 GCA_036000965.1 Actinomycetes bacterium | reverse complement strand
GAGAGCCGAGTAGGCGACACCCATCACGACGGGGGCGAGGTGCTTCCGGGCTCAAGGACGCAGGTACGTCGAATGGACGATATCAAGTCCGGCGAAGCACGCGTAGGGTCCAAGAAGTCTGACCGCCTTGAAGGAGGTGCGCACACTACCACCCTGGACAGTGGCACCTTCCATGGGTCCGCCACGAGTACCGGCACTTGGACGTTTGTTCCAGACGACTCGAGCCAGCCGACCTATGCCGGCCATATCGCCGGCTTCAGCGAGCAGAATTTCACCTCGAAGAATTTCACGCTCACGAACACCTTCGACGTCGTCCTCCATGGGTCCGACCAATCGCTGCTCAAGTTGCGCGCGTTCTTCCATATCACGACGAATGCAAACGGGACGGTGACCGCCTTCATCGACGTGAACGAGGTCAGGTGCCTATAGGTTCCCGCTCGGGCGGCGCGGAGCCGAAGCCTAGCGAACAGGCGCCCCTGTGGGCCGCGCCCCGACCCACCCAAAGCGATACGGGGGCTCGCCTAGACCAGGCGAGCCCCCTTCGTGACCTACTCAGATACCGGCTGGTCGATCACCGCTTCCTCATGAGCTTTCGGCTTCAACCAGCACCGCCTTCTCCGGCCGGCAGTGCTTCCCAAGCTGTTGTACACAGGCTTGCATCGGCCTTGCCGTACCCGCCGGCCGATCCAGTCCCTGGGCGCGGAGGACCGGCGCGCCAAGAGGCGTCCGCGACCCGACGGGACCGGGGCCACCAAGCAGCCAGGACTGGGCCGCAATGGAGCCACAGGTGACCGGCGAACAATGGACAACCACGGTCTCTCGCGGTCCGCTGTCTGTCGCGTGCGCTGGCTCGGGCGGCGTAGTCCCAAGCCAGGGCGGTCCCAAGATTCGCCTTCACACGGCAACCGTCACGGGCCCCCAATGACCGGGAGTGACGCGGGCAGCAGATGAGCAGCAACTGAACCGCACCAGCCCGCATGAGCCACCACGAACCAGCCTAGCTGCTCTGCTGCAACGCCCTGGTCCGCGGGGTCTTGTGATGGTCGCTGTGGCGGGGGTCCCTGGATGGCATGCAAGAGGTCAGGGGTTCAAATCCCCTCAGCTCCACCAGGCACAACGCCTCCCCGCTCCCCACTCAGGCGCCGTTTGCCAGAGATTTGCCAGAGAATCACGGGCCGCACTCGCCCCAACACTCTATGCGGTGGCGGGTTTGCGGCTTTTCTCGGGTCTCCTCACCGAGGCTGGCGGTCCCAGTAGCACGAGAACACCCGATCATCTTGTCGTGGCATGGCCGAGGCTCATCGCGCCGCAGTCGTACCAACGCCCCGGTGACTCCGTGGCCGGACAAGTGGTCTCGCGGTTCTCAGCGAGCTCGCGCATGCAGCAGGCCTCTCGGCCGGCCCCCAACTTGGTCGCGTCGGCTAGAACCATGCCCCGCCTTTCCCTTGCCTCCCATAAGCCAACGCACCCCTGGTGCACCCCTGGTGCACTGCTGTCCTGCCTGAAAAAGGTTCGGGTCGAGAGTAGCGCGTGACGGTGACGGTCATCCGTTATGACGAGTGCACATGTGGGCGGTGCTGCGGGTGCTGGATGGTGCGAGGGCTGTACGTGGGGCAGTGGTTCGGCGTGGGCTGCTCGGTGAGCGACGTGCAGGTCAGCGGTGCTATGCCGAGTGTGGTGGGGGGAGTAGGAACGGTACGCAACCGAGCATCGAGCAGTGGCTCCTCCAGCGCCTCGCTATGCGAGCCTTCGCCCAGACAGACGATAACTCAGCACATTGCTTTTCCGTCTACGGTCCCCAGTGACCTGCAAAAACACAGCGTTGCATGGCGGTCTCCCGACAACTCGTAGAGAGGACGCGTCGGAAGGCCGAACGCCCGTCCGTGCTGGATTTGCCTTTGAGCAGGAGCTTTGCTTGTTCAGTGCTCCACTGGCTTCGCCGTTCTGGTCGCACAGCGGAGGCTGAGCACATAACTGTGCGGGCCGAGGCAAACGATCTTGCGGGTGTGTGCGGCGGCCACGCCGCCCGCCGCGATGGGATCCGCCTTCGGCGCGCGCTGCTTCGCTGGCAAGCTCCGCAGCCCTACGGTTCGGCCTAGTCCCGCGGTAGCCAGGGCTGGTCCTGCACTACGTCAGGAACCGGCCAAGATGCTTGACGAGAGCGATCCGGTCAGTAGACTGCCCCGGCCGGGTGAGCGGGAGCCGCGCCAGACGCTGGCCGCTGTCCAGCCTTGCATCATCCGACACCGCCGCATGGGCTCCTGCGGATTGTCCCGAATGGAGCTGTGCGCCTACCGCAGACCGTTCGCAACCTGGCAGGGAAACCGCCTGGAAAGGACCGAGTGTGAAACGAGCAGCACGGCTAGTAGTCGTCCTTGTCGTCATGCTTGCGCTGTATCCGGCGCTGGTGGGCGCGCCTGCGAAGGCCGCCACCGGCAACCTCGTCGGCACCGTGACATTCAGTCAAGACTGCGGCTCAGGGCTCGGCGTCGGGATCGCCTTCGACGGCACCAACCTGTGGATCTCCTGCTACGCCTCCGACCCGGACCTGCTCCGGGCCAACCCCACGACCGGCGCAGTCGACGCCACCTACAACATCGCAGGCGGCCTCGGGGCGCTCGCCTACGACGGCGGGCGCAACGGCCTGTGGGCGGGCTGGGGTGGCGCCGGTCCCAACGGCCAGGTCCGCTTCATCCAGCTCGACGCCGCCAAGAACGTGACCGGCACGACCGGCAAGTTCCTGGCCACCGACGCAGCCAACTTCACCAACCTTGACGACGGCCTCGCCTACGACGCCAGCGACGACAGCCTCTACATCAGCGCAGACGCCAGCACGACCATCTCCCACTACTCCACGGCCGGCACCCTGCTCGGGAGCTCCCCGTGGGCCGGCCAGGCCTGCTACAACAGCGGCCTGGCCCTCGGCGGCCAGCTGCTCTACCAGGGCGCCAACGGCTGCAACCACGTCTACGTGGTGGACAAGGCCAACCCCAGCGGGCCAGTCCAGTTCGAGTTCGACACCGCTGTGGCCGGCGACCCCAACTTCCGCGATGAGGACTTGGAGTGCGACACGACCACCTTCCCGGTCGACGTCATGTGGTCCAAGGAGGCGTACACGCCCAACCGCGCGGCGGCCTTCGAGATCCCGCAGGCCACCTGCGCCGAGGGCGGCGGCGAGCGGCACGGGCGCATGACCGGCGGCGGCAGCGTCTTCACGCCGACCGGCACGCGGGTGACGCACGGGTTCGAGCTGCACTGCACGCCCACCGATGGGCCGAACAACCTCCAGGTGAACTGGGGCAAGGGCAACCACTTCCACCTCGAGGTCCTGTCGTCGGCATCATGTAGCGACGACCCCAGCATCGGCCCCAACCCGCCGCCGGCCGGGTTCGACACCTACCGCGGCAAGGGGACCGGGCGGTGCAACGGGCTACCCGCGACCGCGGATTGGGCCTTTGCCGACGCTGGGGAGCCGGGCAAGAGCGACACCGCCGAAGTCCACATCACCGGCGCATGCACCCTCGACGTAAGCGGCAACCTGCGGAGCGGGAACCACCAGGCGCACAAGGCATGAGGCGCAGGGGAGCGGCCGGCCGAAAGGGTCGGCCGCTCCCCTGGCTATGGGCGGACTCAGGACCTGCGGTCGAATCGGCCGCAGGTCCGCCAAAGCGGTCCGCGCGGGCGGCCACAGCCTGGCGGACCGATCTTCGGCCATTATCAGGGGGCAGCAATGTTCATTCAGGTCATCCAAGGCCGTGCCAGCAGCCCGGACGGCATCCGCGCCGAGCTGGACCGCTGGAATGCGGAGCTCCAACCCGGCGCCGAAGGCTGGCTCGGCTCCACCTCCGGGGTCACCGACGATGGCCGCTTCATCGCCGTGGTCCGCTTCGCGTCCGAGGACCAGGCACGCCGTAACAGCGACCGCCCCGAGCAGGGCGCCTGGTGGACCGAGATGGCCAAGCATCTGGCCGAGGTCGCCTTCCACGACTCGACCCGGGTGCACACCTATCGGGGCGGAGGATCGGACGAGGCCGGCTTCGTCCAGGTCATCCAGGGCCACACCGAGCAGATGGAGCGCCTGGCGGAGCTCGGTCGCGCTCAGGAGGTGGTGCTCGCCGAGCAGGCCCCGCACATTCTGGGGATGACCGTGGCCGAGCATGCCGACCGACCGGGCGACTTCACCCAGACGGTGTATTTCACCTCGGAAGAGGACGCCCGGCGCTCCGAGCGGGAGCGCCCGGCCGAGTCGGAACCGGAGATCTTCAGCCTGATGGCCGACCTGAGGTACTTCGACGTGCGCGAGCCGTGGCTGGACAGCCCGAAGTAGCATCCTGAACGGGGTGCTCTGGCGCAGATGGGCACGGTAGCCGGCGTCGATGGTCCGACGGATGCAACTCAGCCCATAACTGCACCACCTACGGAGCTGCGCAGCCTGCAAAAACGCGGGATAGCACAGCGGTGGGCCGGGGATCCATGGTTAGCCTGGGTCCACTGCTGCGAGGATGATGGTCGAGGCGCCCGCACCGCCGGCCTGACTCGTGGATCCACTGCGAGCACACCCATTCGGTGACCTGGACGGCCTCGTCGAGGTCGCCGGCTGCCTGCGGACGGGTGACGGAGCGGCTGGGCAACAGGAGCGGAAGTGCGTCCTGACAGGCATCCCTCTTGTGGTTCCCACCAGGATAGGCAGGATAGGAGGGACCGAGACACTTCGGGGAGCCTCCCTGCGGGGACTCGAGGAGGAGTGCGTGCGCATCGCATATGCCCTACGGGCTCTCAGGGCTGCCCTGACCGACGAGGCGAGCGCGTACGTGACCACCATGGCCACGATGATGGCGACGGCCGGAGCGCAGGTGCGGGTGCTGACCGAGACGCCCCTGGTAGAGCTGGCGTCGCTGCTCTCGGCCGGGGTCGAGGTCGTGCAACCCGACCCCGTCCCGGCTGACCGCTGGTACCTGAGCCCGATGCACCAGTACGCCGACCGGGTGGCGTCTACGACTGCGCGGCTAGCCGCGAACGGACTGGATGTGGTCGAGTTGCCAGTAGCTGGGGGGAGGCTTTCACGGCCGTGCGCAACCGGCGGCTCATCGGCGAGCCCACCGGAACGGCGGTCGTCGCCCGGTTACACGGCCCACCAGGCGGCGTCGACACGATCCCGATCAGCTTCGACGACGACATCCACGTATTTGCCGAAAGCTACGCCGTTCGGCATGCCGATGCGGTCGCGGCGCCAGCTCCGAACTTGCTGGCAGCAGCGCGCGGACCCGTGGCCGCGTGGCCGGCACCGGTGCCGCTGACTGCTGCGCCCAACCCAGTGCCCTGGATCTCCGAGCCGGTCCGGCGCGTGTTGTTCCTGGGCGAGCTGAGCCCGCGAGGCGGACTCGCGCGGTTCCTGGCCGCTGCGCGGCAGATCGTGCGGCGTGATGCGTCGTTCTCGTTCGAGGTCCACGGGCACGACACGAGCACCGACCCGTTTGGCCGCTCCTACCGGGCATGGGTGGCCAGGCGACTGACTCCCCCGTTGGCTGGACGCGTGAGCTTCCATGACCCGCCCAGCTTCGACGACCTGGGCGCCCTGCTGGGCGCCCCGGCTGTGTGCGTGTTCACCGACGCGCGGCAGACCGCAAGCGCGGCCCTCCACGCAGCCATGTTGTCCAGGGCGGTGGTGGTGGCTCAGCGCGGCCTCGGGACCGGCCTGGACGAGTGCTGCGCACTCCTGGCCGATGTGGCCGACGCCGAAGCGGTGGCCCAGGCAGTCCTGGAGCAGGCCGACCGTGTGGCGGTCCTGCGCAACCTGACCGCGCGAGCCCGGGAAGCCGCTGAGCGTCGCTGCGACCCGGATACGGTCCGGGTGGCGGCCGAGGTGCTGTACGAGTTGGCGCTGCGAGCTGCCGTCACGTCAGGGAACGACGGCGGGAAGCGAGCGGCGGGCAGGCAGGGCCGCTCCCGGCCCGCGCGGGTGTCGTTCGTCATCCCCCTGTTCAACCAGGGAGAATACGTACAGGCCGCGATCGGATCGGCGCTGGCGAGTGACCACCCAGAGGTAGAGGTCGTGGTGGTGGACGACGGCTCCACCGACCCGGCCACCCGGCAGGTGTTCGACGAGCTTCACGGGGTGGTCAAGGTGCGCCAGGCGAACCGGGGCCTGGCGGCTGCTCGCAACGCCGGCATCGCGGCGAGCTCTGGCACGCTGATCCTGCCTCTTGACGCCGACGACCTGGTCGATCCGGCCTACGCAGGTCTGGCGACGCGGTCCCTGGAACGCGCCCCGGACCTGGCCTACGTCACCTCGTATGCTCGCAACTTCGGGCTCTTCGAGGGCGGCTTCGCCCCAGTCGGCAATGTGCTCCCGCTGATGCCGTTCCTGCACACCGACGGGCGCTGCGCCAGCCTGTACCGGAGGTCGGCCCTGGAGCAGGTCGGCGGCTACGACGAGGATCTTCCCGCCTACGAGGACTGGGACCTGCAGATTCGGTTGGGCAAGGTCGGGCTGGCCGGTGACGTGCTGCCCGCAGAGCTCTTCTTCTACCGGCGGCACCACGCGTCGCTGGTGTTTCGTCACAGCAATGCCAACCGGGTCGAGCTGCTCCAGTACCTGATGCGTCGGCACGCCGATCTGCTCGCCCCGCAGGGCCTGGAACTGGCGCTGAAGCTGGTGCACCTGTGGCGGACCGGATTCGAGTCGAGCGAGTCGATGCGTTTCCTGGCCGCGGAAGTGGCCAGCCGGCACCAGTGCGGCATCGAGGAGGCGGGGTAGAGGATGTTCGTGGCCGGCCCCTACGTGGCCTGCTACCGGGCGGAGGCGACCGGGCGTGATCATCTGCTCGGTGTTCGCTGCGTGCTGTTCGCCAACCTGTTGTATCGGCCAGGCCTCGCCGGCGTCGGCTTTGTCTGGTACGGAGAGGACGCCACCCAGCTGGGCGCCATGAGGCACATCGGCGAGGCGTACATGCCCGCCAGTGGCTCGCGGCGCGGCGACCCGTTGCCGGGATTGGCGGTTGCCCTCGACGGCGACGCCGATGGCGACGGGGCTCCGACGGCCATTGACTCGGCCGCTGGCCTGCAGCTCACCGTTGACCCGTCCGCACCCGCAACTGAGGCTGGCACCACCCTGCCCCGCCCGCCCGAGGACGCTGCAGTGCCCGGCGTGGGGCCGACGGTACCCATACCACCCCGGATCCGCGTCACGGGAGCTTGGCGACAGGAATGGATCCTCGAACCAAGCGGGGTAGTGGACGAGTATACGAGCCCGCTGCCCCCGATCAGCGCCGGCGGCCCTGGCCTGGATGAATTCGAGGTCCGCAACCGCGACGGCACACGCGGCCACGGCCTGCGGGTCATGCTGGCGAGCGGGAGTTGGCTCGGGGCAGGCACCTGGCGCGATGTGCCCTACCTTCACCTGGGCACGTTCATCGGGGATCCGACCGCGAATGGCCGGATCAAGTTCGGCGCCGCTGACATCTGCCATGAGCGGGGCTTCTGTGGCGCGGTTCCCTGGGGTGCCATGCTGCTGCGGCCCGCGCCGCGGATCGGGCCGGGAGTGTGGGAGATGCTGGGCGCCTGGACCGAGGAGTGGCGACCGCGGGGCATCGCCAGGCTCTGGCGGCCGCCCGGCGACCTCTCTCACCTGACGATCAAGCGCAGGTGAGCGTCGCCCGCCGGATCGGCCTGCTGCACTGGAGCACCCCGCCAAGCGTGGGCGGATCGGAGTCGCACCTGGCAGACCTCGCGGGACTGCTGCTGCGGCGGGATCGGCAGGTCACCGTCATCACCGGAGAGCCTGCGCCACTGCTGCCGGACGGCTGTGCGGTGGTCACCATCGAGCTGCTGCACCCTGCCTGGCTGCTCGCAGCCCAGTCAGACCTCGCCCGGCTGGCTCGAGACGTTCAGGAGGTGCTCGACGCGACCCTCGAGCGGAACCGGTTGGACGTCGTCCACGCCCACAATCTCAATCAGCTCGTTTCGGCGCCCACGCAGGCGCTCGAGGCGCTACGCGCGACGCGGCGGCTGCGCGTCCATCACACCTTCCATAGCCATCTGCCCTGGCCGTCGTCGGCCCGACCCGACCTGAACCTGTACGCCGGCTGGGCGGGGAACTACGCGGTTTCCGAGTTCGTGCGCCAGGCGCTGCAGCGCGAGGGGTTGGATACTGTCCTGCTGCGAAGCGGTGTGGACACCGCGGTCTTCCACTCAGATCGGCCGTGCCTGTCCGAGCAGGCACCGTCGGTAATCTTTCACCCGGCCAGGCTACTGCCCCACAAGGGCGCGATTGTCAGTGTCCGGATGCTCGCCAAGCTGACCGCGACCGGCCTGAACGCCCGCCTGGTCCTTGCGGACTCGCCCGTCGAGGACTGGGATGGCGTGGCAACCGGCTTTCGGGCGCGGATTATCAACCTGGCCCGGCGACTTGGGGTCGCCAGGCGGGTGGAACTGCGCGCGATACCCTACCGGGACATGCCAGCTGCCTACGCTGCGGCCGATGTGGTCGTATACCCGACTCTCGGGCAGGAACCCCTCGGGCTTGCCCCGATCGAGGCGATGAGCTGCGCCCGTCCGGTGGTGGCGTCACGGGTCGGCGGCATCCCCGAGACGGTGATCGACGGCGAGACCGGATGGCTGGTCCCCGCCGGCGACGCGCAGGCCCTTGCCGACCGGGTGGCGCGCTTGCTGACCCTACCTGGCCTGGCTCAGGCGATGGGTAGGCGCGGCAGGGCCCAGGTCATCCGACACCACGACGTCGACACGATGGTCACGGCACTCCTCGCTCGCTACGACGATGCCGGGCGATGTCCCGCCAGGCCTTGATGGCGCCTGGCTGGACGGGCACGACCGGGTGGCCGGCTTCAGCAGCCGGTCGACCAGGCGGCCGTCGGGCCGCTCGAGTGCCACTGGCAGCGTGGCCGGGTCGTCCAGCCGGCCGAGCCGGGTCACCAGCCGGGTGAATCCGTCGGCGGTGTGGGTGACCTGGAAGGCGGTAGTCTTGCGGCCGGTCTGATCCAGGACGCACACCGACGAAGACCTTGCCAGCCTCCGTCAAGAACAGGGTGCACCAGTGACCGGCCAGGCCCGCCGGCGGCCAGGTCCAGCTCGGCGCTGCGGGAGATGGCGACAATTCCCTTCGGACTTGCTCCTACTTGCCGAACAGCCGCTGGGTGATCGTGGCGATCAGGATCAATTCGATGACGAGCCCAATAAGGGCCTCGACGGCGGACGCGAGCGCGAGCGGATCGCCAGGCGAGAACGCTCCGGGAAAGAAACCACGGCCGTGGAACGCGGTGATACTGACGACCAGTGCCTCAGTCAAGCCAAGGCTCGGCCCAATGGCCCGATAGCAGAGCATGAAGCCGGCGATGACCAGGATGTAGGAGGCCAGGCTCCGGCCAGGTCGGTATCCGTAGCCGCAGAGCATCCCAAGAAAGAGGGAGAACAGGTAGCGGCCGAGCGCAGGAAGGCCCTCGCGGCGCAAGGCTCGACGCCGCAGGAGCTGAGCGCGGTAGGCGAAGCGGTCGGCCTGCTCGTTCATGCCGCGTGCCCGCAACTCCAGGGCGACCTGCTGGCTGGCGCGGGCCGCGGTGCGCCAAGCCTCCACCGGGATCATGGGTCCCTGACCCTGATCAGCCGCGTGGGCAAGCTTCTCGTCGCCGAGCGCGCCGAGCTGGCTCCAGTCGAACACGGCCAGGTTGACCCCGTTCCAATGGGTGTCAGCCAGGACCATGCCGCCACCCTCGCCGCCGACGAGGACGCCTTCCAGGTTGGTGGCGCCGTCGAAGTGGGCGCGGGTGAGGTTGGTCCCATGCAGCCGGGCCTCGGCCAGATTCGCGCCTTCCAGGTGGGCCTCGGTCAGATCGGCGCCCTCCAAGTGCGCGCCAGCCAGGTCGGCGCCCCGCAGCTCAGCGCGCCACAGGGCGGCGCCGCGCAACTCCGTCCCAGCCAACCCGGTGCTGTCGAGCCGGCCCCACAGCAGGCGGCTGCGCTCCAGATGGGCACCGAGCAGGTTGGCGCCTGACAGGTAGGCCCCGCCCAGGTACGCGTCTTCCAGATGTGCCTCAAGCAGGTCCGCGCCCTCCAGGTGGGCGTCGGGGAGGCTCGCCCGCTGCAGGTGCGCGTGGGCGAGCTGCGCCCGCTCCAGGTGCACCCACATCAGCCCGGCCCCCTCGAGATTGGCGCCCTCGAGGTTGGCATCCTCCATGTGGGCCTGCTGGCATTCGGCCCCGGTCAGCCGAGCCCCCGTCAGATCCGCGCCACGCAGTACCACACGTTGCAGATTCGCACCCTCGAGGTCAGCGTCCCGCAGGTCGGCCCCGGGCAGCGGCAACTCGGACAGGTCAAGCCTAGCGAGAAGGGCCCCAACCAACCGCAGCGCGTCGCCGCAAGGTCGGCCAGGGTGGTCGGCCACGAGCCACTCCACGTCAGCTCGGGTCAGCTCGAGGCCGGTCAGATCGTAGGCGCAGCGTCGACCGTCTCCACCCTCGCGGTGCCGATCGTCCAGTTCGCGGGCGCGCTCGTCGTCGATGGCCGGCTGGGTACGCCAGGGCTGCCCCGCGGCCCTCCAGCGTCGACGCCAGGTGGCATCATCCTCGCCGCCTGGTCCCGTCCCCCGTCTGATCACGAGCAGCTCCAGCGGGCACCTCGGCCCGTCTCAGGTGATGACCAGGTGATGCGCGTGCCGTGTCACCATCGTCTGATCGCGTCCGTAGACAGCGGTCCACGCTCTGCTCTCCTAGACGCAGCTCGCGGTTGCCCAGCTTCGATCGCCTTGCATTCTGGCGTGGAGAACAGCTGGGGGCCAGTAACCATGGCTTGGTCGAACACGTCTGCCACCCGGCTGCAGCGGCTGCCTGCGCCAGGTGTCGGTGAGACTTCCCTCGTCAAGATCGCCGACGATGTGGCGGCCAGAACCTGCGCCTGCCCGGGTGGCCCACTGCACGTTCCGGTCCGCCTCCATCTGAAGGCAACGCCATGGTCCGCCGCCACGGCTCACCCAGCGCGACAGGACCGCACTAGCTGGACGCAGCATCCGACCTGACCTGCAAGGACGGTACGCGCCAGCACGCGGTAGACGGTCCGCTGCTGACCAGAGAACAGACCGACTTCGCCTGATATGAGCCAGTTTTCACGCCCGCACGGCGTCCCCGCAGGGGCTACTTCGACTGTCTTGTAAACAGCAGGTTGGGGTTCGAGTCCCTCTGTGCGACAGGCGAGCGTCGGGTGCGAGCCGGCGCACCGAGATCGAGCGCTATGCCCCCTCGCCTGACCCGGAGACGGCCTCGACCTGGTCGACCACCTGGTAGTGGGTCACCGTCGACTCGCCGCCGACGAGGTAGCGCTCATCCTCCGGGTACAGGACCGCGGCCTCGACATCGTCGCCGGCGAAGGCCCGGATCGCGTCGACGGAGTCCCACAGCGACAGGGTGATGAACTCGGTCCGGTCGCCCATGTCGCGCCGAAGCAACCAGGCGCCGCGGTTGCCGGAGGTCTGCGCGTACTCGGCGAAGCCGGTCTCGCGGATGTAGTCGGCGTAGACGTCGGCGTCGTCGAGCCGTACGACGCCCTGCCAGATGCGCGCAATCATCGGTCGCCTCCGCCGGTGCCCTCGGTGAGGAACTCCACGATGAGCCGGTTGCAGAGCTCGGGTTTGTCGGCGAGCAGCCCGTGGCTGGTGCCGGGCACGACAGCGAGCTGCGCCCGCGGTAGTCCTTGGCGCAGGGCGAGGGTGTGCTCCATGGGGATCTCGTCGTCGTCGTCGCCGACCATGACGAGGGTCGGGCCGGGGTAGCCGGCGAGGTCGGCGACGGTGAGCGTTGGCTCCTCGGAGTGCATCCGGTGCAGCTTGGCGGCGATGACGGGGAAGTGCTCGGGCCCGTCGGGGGAGACCGCGCCGTGGTACTCGGTGAAGAAGGCGGTGGTCTCGTCGTCCAGGTCGATCGGGCCGTCGACGTCGGGCGTGCGGCCGTGGCCGCGCCGGTCGGGCCGGAAGACCCGGAAGCGATCGACCAGGCCGGGGAGATTGACCTCAAAGGCACGTGAGTCGGCGCCCCCGGGGTGCAGCAGCACCAGCGGCGCTCCGCTTCCGTCCTCCTCGTAGTAGGTGCGCACCTCGCCGAGCTGCACGTAGCTGGCCATTCCGTGTCTCCTCTTGTTGGTTGGATCGAGCATATGACTCCGCTGGGCTCATCCAGTCGCCGGTCCACCCAGTCGCCGGAAATCTGTTGCGGATCTGCGGGGGATCGGTGATGGTTGCGGGCATGTCCGATATGGTCGTCGACCCCAAGAACGACCCGCAGACCGCGGAGCCGTCCCAGGACTGGCCCGCCCAGCGCTTTGGGTGGTCCAACATGTTCGTCCACCCCGACAATGACCCGCGGTCCGACGGGGGGTTCAAGGACGAGCGGTCCACCCTCGTTGGGTACCTGCGCGACCAGCGCCTGACGCTGGAGCTGAAGTGCGCCGGCCTCGACGCCGCCGACCTCGCCCGCCGCTCCGTGGAGCCCTCCACGCTGTCGCTGCTGGGGCTGGTGCGCCACATGGCCGAGGTCGAGCGCACATGGTTCCGGCAAAGGATGGCCGGCCAGGACGCGCCGCCGCACTTCTCCTCCGACACCGACCCCGACGGAGACTTCGATGGCGCGGTGCCCGACCCCGAGGTTGTCGCCGAGGCGTGGGACACCTGGCGGGCCGAGGTCGCGTTCACGGATCGGTTCGTGGCCGAGGCACCCGATCTCGACGTCGTCGGGCACGATCCCTACCAGGGGCCGGTCTCGCTGCGCGAGCTGCTGGTGCACATGGTGGAGGAGTACGCCCGGCACAACGGCCACGCCGACCTGCTGCGCGAGCGGATCGACGGGAGGGTGGGCCAGTAGCTGTCGAGGTCGGATGCCAAGCTGACGAGCTCCGCCCGAACACGGCGGCCGCCCGGGGGAAGGCGGCACCGACAGCATCCACTATGCTGCCCGATTCGCGAAGAGTTGCCTTGACTGCCTGGTTTGGTGGGTTCAGGCTGCAGTGGTTTGTTCAGGAGCGTGGTGACCCGAAGGGGGTGCTCAAGGAGGGACCGATGAGTACGCCGACCCGACGAGCTGTGGAAAGGCACCGCCGGGTTTTCGTGCCTGGGCGCGGTGGGGGAGGCTGGCCTTGGCGATCCGGCGCGGGCGGCGGCTCCGAACCGGGCCGATCTTCACCTCGGGTGGGCCCACGCCGGTAACGTGCTGCTGGTGCTGGGGCGTGGGCCGACGGGTCCAGCTCGCGGCGGGCTCCAGTGCCAGGAACCGAACAACAGGACAGCTACGCAAGCGATCAATGCTGGGTCTAGCGCCGGGCTGAACCTGCGCTGCTGGTGCACCGGCCGGTGTCGCACTGATCGTTCCTCAAAGAGGACACCGGTCGGCATCGCATCCGCGGCACCGGCCGTCGGATCCGCTGACCACGTTCAAGAGCACCGCGATGTCCGCCGCGACCCCGCAGGCCATGAACCACAAGGAGCAGCCCGATGGGCACGATCACCACCAGTGACGGCACCGAGATCTTCTACAAGGACTGGGGCGCCGGCCAGCCGGTGGTGTTCAGCCACGGCTGGCCCCTGAACGCCGACGCCTGGGACGACCAGGCCATGCTGGTGGCCGCCAACGGCTACCGCGCCGTCGCCCACGACCGCCGCGGCCACGGCCGCTCGGGCCAGCCCTGGGCCGGCAACGAGCTGGACACCTACGCCGACGACCTCGCCCAGCTCATCGACACCCTCGACCTGCACGACATCGTCCTGGTGGGCCACTCCACCGGCGGCGGCGAGGTGACCCGCTACATCGGCCGCCACGGCACCAGCCGCGTCGCCAAGGCCGTGCTGGTGGGCGCGATCCCGCCGCTGATGCTCAAGACCGACGCCAACCCCGGCGGCACCCCGATCGAGGCGTTCGACGCCATCCGCGCCGGCGTCAGCGGCGACCGGTCGCAGTTCTACAAGGACCTGAGCGCGCCCTTCTACGGCGCCAACCGGCCGGGGTCCACGGTGTCCCAGGGGGTGCGGGACGCCTTCTGGCTGTGGAGCATGCAGGTCGGGCTGAAGGGCGCCTACGACTGCATCAAGGCCTTCTCCGAGACCGACCTCACCGAGGACCTCAAGCGGATCGACGTGCCGACCCTGATCGTCCACGGCGACGACGACCAGATCGTGCCCATCGGCGCCTCGGCCTACATGTCGTCCAAGCTGGTCAGGGACGCCACCCTGAAGGTCTATCCCGGCGCCCCGCACGGCCTGTTCGCCACCCACAAGGACCAGTTCAACGCCGACCTGCTGGCCTTCATCGGGGCCTGAGCGCCGACGTCGTCGCAGCCCGGCCTCCTGCACGCGGTAGACGGTTGCCCGCCGCGCCGGACGGGCGGGTGGTGGGCACGGCCACCTCCTTCAGGGTGGGATCGGGTTCCGGCGGCAGCCAGCGCCGTCCCCCGCGCCCTGCCCAGGGCGGGTTCGTGGTGGCGCCCAGCCATCCGCCGCCGCGCAGGACATTGGGGGCTGAACTGCACAAACACCACTCGCCATCACGCGGTAGACGTTGACCACCAGCCTACGGATCTGGCGGTTGGGGGTTCGAGTCCCTCGCGGCGCAGCAGAAGCCCAGGTGAGCACCCTGAGCTCTTTGCTACGGCCGGCGTGCGCTGGCGGCCTGCGCAGCCTCCGCGAGCAGCTGTAGCATCGGCGCGTCATGCAGCCCCTCGACGACGAGACCCGCGAGTCCACGGCCGCCGGGCCTGTTGCCTTGTTGCAGGCGGCGCTCAACGGTGATCGCGTGCATCCCGCGCTGCCGCGCACGCCGGGCGAGCTGGCCGCGGAGGCGCGCGCGGCAGTTGACGCCGGTGCGCGGTCTCTGCACCTGCATCCCTACGACGCAAGCGGCCAGCAGACGCTCGGGGCGGCACCGTGCGCCGCGGCGCTGCACGCCGTTCGCGCCGCCTGCCCGGGAATCCCGATCTCGCTGAGTACCTCGGCGGCCATCGAGCCGGACCCGGAGCGCCGCTACGCGCTCGTCGCCGCCTGGACGGACTTGCCGGACCTTGTGACGGTCAACCAGGGCGAGGACGGGATCTTGGAGCTGTGCGAGCTGCTTGTTGGGCTTGGCGTCGGGTTGGAGGCTGGCCTGCTGTCGCTCGACGACGCGCACGCCTTCGTTGCGGCGGGGATCGCGCGGCGCTGCGTGCGTGCGATGGTGGAGCCGCTGGACGCCGACCCCGACGACGCGGTCGGGCACGCGGTCGCCATCGAGCGGGTGCTCGCCGAGGGCGGGGTGCAGCTCGGACAGGTCCACCACGGTGATGGCGTGGCCTCCTGGGCGGTCAATCGGCGTGCTGTGGCGCGGGGGCACGGGATCCGGACCGGTCTTGAGGACACGCCGGTGCTGCCCGATGGGCGTCAGGCGTCGGGCAACGGCGAGCTCGTCGCCGTTGCTGCCTTGCTGCTGGCGCAGCGCCCGAGGCGGCGCCCGGCCGGGTGACGGCGCCTGTGGCTGGTCTGACGCGCGCCGCAGCGGCCCAGTCGGTCCTCGTGATCGAACGTCAGGCCAGCTTGTGGCCCAGGAGTCGCGGTGCTGGCACCGGGCCGCGGCGCGAAGCGGGTTGTTGTCATTCCCGAGGTCATTCCACCTGGCGCCACGTGGCGCGACAGGACCGCACTGGCTGGACGACGCACCCGACCTGAGCTGCCAGGATCGCACACGCCAGCACGCAGTAGACGACCAGCGCCTGTCTTGTAAACAACTGACGGCGGCGGCAGGCTCAGGCCTCCTCTCCCTTCGACCTACTGGCTGACTTGTTACCGGTCCTGCGTTCTCGGGTGACGCGTCTGCAGAGATCACCAAGGGCCTGCCGCCGCGATGCGAAAGGGATGGCTGATGGTCGGCTCACTTCCCGCTAGGCTGGCCGTCGGTGGGCTGCTGGTCACCTGGCTCCAGTTCAGCGGGCACCGACGCCTGGTCGAAGGCGTAGTACAGCGCCATGACCCCACACAAGGCCAAGGCAAGCGGCGCCGACACCCATGACAGGGCGAAGGCGGCAGCGTAGACGGCCTGACCGACCATGAACCGCAGGCGGGCTGCTCGCACTACCCCGGGTGGCGGCCGCCGGTGCAGCAGGCGGTCTGTGTGGGTGACCCAGGCGAACAGGGCCCCAAACGCCAGGCCCATCACCAGCAGCACCCCGCTGTAGAGCGCCGACGCCGTCCGCGCCGCCTCACCGGCGCCTCCCAGGTGCTCGGCGACAACCGCGGTGGGGAACGGGATGAGCGCCGTCCACAGCAGCAGGTTGAGGTTGAGCAGCAGCAGCGGCCCGTCGACCCGCGCGACCTGCTCGAAGATTCGATGATGGTTGAGCCAGATCACGCCGATGGTCAGGAAGCTCACCAGGTAGGCGACGTAGCTGGGCCACTGCGCCCACAGGGCGTGCGCGAGCCGCTCACCCTCGTGGACCTCGGGTGGGCGGATCTCGATGACCAGCAGGGTGATCGCGATGGCGAGCACGCCGTCGCTGAAGGCCTCCAGCCGGTTCTTGGTCACAGTTCTCTCCGTCATTCCCCTTGTGGGTGGAGCACCAGACTCCGAATCTTGGGCTCTCCTCGACCTGCTCGTTGAGCTGCCTGGCTTGCTTGATCATCCGCTTGATCATCCAGACGACCCGACGGGTTCCTTCTCGATCCGTCTGGATCGACAACGTACCCAACGTGAGCGGGGCAGATCCGTCTGGAGCCGACCAGTCGGACGACAATCACCAGGCTACGGATCTGGCGGTTGGGGGTTCGAAGCAGGCCCATTGACTGCTCGCGGCCGCAAGCTCTGTCCACCCCGGCTCGCGGGCCAGCGGCCGCTGACCGACAGGGTGGCTGCGCGGGGTTGCCGTCCAAGCCGCCCCGTTCCAGACTGGCCCGGTAGGGCCGTACCAGAGCGACCGGGGCACGAGGGGGGTGGCGGGGCAGAGGTGGTCATCCGCACGCCCGACCAGCGGCTGCGGGTGTTTGTCAGCTCCACCCTGGGCGAGCTGGCCGCCGAGAGGTCGAGCATCCTGGGTCCCAGCGCCGCCAGCACCCGCGGTGGTGCTGCCGGCTTGACCGCGCGATACGCGCCCGCCGCTTCGTCCATTGCGTCGAGGTAGGCGCGCATCTTGGCGAGTGGGCGGCGGTAGGCGTGGCCGCGGACCCCCTCGGTCAGACGGGCATGGCTCACGCCGAGGCCGAGCAGGAACCGGTCGGGAAAGGGCAAGCGGAGGGAAACCGCAAAACCGCTGGTGAAGCTGGGTGAAGTGTTGGGTGACCGAGGGGACTCGAACCCCCGACCTTCGGGACCACAACCCTACCAGTAGCGTTCCGGGCCGTCCCGGCTAGCGCCTTCCCGTCCCGCTTCACCAGCACGTTTGTGGATCGCGCGTGCTGACTCATCCCGCCGTTGCCCAACGGGACGTGACCCGTCCCGTGAACAACTTCGTGAGCACCCGGGGTCCGCCCCGGCTCCTCGCCGTGCCGTGAGAAGCGGCCTCGGCGCGGCTTGCACCCGCGCCGAGGGCCATCGCACCGCCGAGGAGTCAACCCCGGCACCGGGCCGGGGGCGGCGATGACCGCCCCGGCCGGGCACAGCAGCAGGGCTGTTCCTGCGGGTCCGCACCGTGGGTTGGCCTGCCGGTGTCCTCCCAGGATCGTGCCACCCCACCCGCGTCAACGCCGCTGCGCGTCCCTGCGGGATGGCCTGCGGCCAGCGTTGACCCGGCCGGGGACCCCGGCACCTGGGAGGAGGAGCCACCGGCAGGCCCACACCCAGGAGGACCCACCATGGCCCAGCACGTGCCCGGGACCATCTACCTGCTGCACTTCACCCAGCCCTACCGCCACGCCAAGCACTACATGGGGAAGCCCGCAAGTTCAGGATTACTGAAGGTGCTTCGGCGGGCCGACGGCGCTGAGTTCGCCGAACTCCCCTGGGTGGACAGCTCCCGAGAGGCCCCATCCATGACCTGCGGGCAACCTGTCTCTGAAGGTGACGACCGCTCAGTCGCCGGGCGGCTGCTGGACCACGCAGAATTCGTTGCCGTCCGGATCACCCATCGTGGTCCACGTCGTCGTGCCCGACTGCGCCACGTCGATCCTCCACAGCTTGGTCGCGCCCGGACCGATCAGGCGATCGACCTCTGCTGCCATGTCGGCGGCGGTGAGGTCCAGGTGCACACGGCCAGGACCACTCCTCGGCGTGGCGCTGTGCTGGAAGCTCAAGCACGGGAAGCGCCAGTCCTCAAGCGCCAGCAACACCTCTTCCGCGCTGTCGCGTCGCTGCGTGCACCCGGCGGCGGCCGCCCAGAAGTCGGCCAGCCGCTTGGGGTCGGCGCTGGTGAAGGTGATGTTGCGCACGGCCAGTGCACGTGGACCTCCTCCCGATGTGGTGGCGTCGCCCATGTGACGTCGCAGCTTCCTGGGCGCTGCAGCGGCCAGGAAGGTTGGCGAGGGCGTGCTCGGGGCCATGGCCAACACCTCTGGTGGCCTGCTTTGCGCCGCGTCGGAAGCTCGTGCATGTTGGGATGCGGCGGCCGGGCGCTCCAGGTACGCCACCACGAGCCCCGCGTCATCGCCTCCGGGTAGTTGGGGCCTGCGTGCTGGCAGTGGGTGTCGTCGGGGCCGTGGTAATGGGTGCCGTGGTGCTGGGGACCGTCGGCGCCGGCGCGGTCGTTGTGGGAACCGCGACCGGCGCCGTCGTCGTCGGGACCTGCACCGACGGCGACGTGGACGTGGTGGACGTCCCCGGCGACCGGGTTGCCGGTGGGGGCGACCGGTCTGCCCCGGCGACGACCACAGCCACGGAGGTGCTCGCCCCCGGCCGCGGCCGGCTCCCGAACAAGCTGGCAAGCGGCTGCTTGGCGACCGCCTCCACCCCCGTGATCGCGACGACCGCGATCCCGAAGGCAGCCACAGCCGCGACCGCGACCCGCCGCCAGCGGATCGGCTGGGGCTGCGCCTCGCTCGCACCTTCCTCGCTCGCACCTTCCTCGCTGGCGCCCGCCCGCTCGCCCACCCGGCGGACCAGTGAGCGCCGCGCCACGCTGTGGGCGGACGCGAGCGAGTGGGTGTACAGGGCCTCGGCGGGGGCCACGAGCAGGCTCACCAGCGCCGCGCCGATGAGGGTCCCTTCGACCCCGAACAAGGACGCGACGACCGCCCCGCTGACCGCGGCGAGCGCGCCAGCGAGCAACTTGGGAACGCGTAGCTGTTCCATACCACACCTGGATGGTCGGGTTGGGGACGGCGGCGCTGCCGTGTGGGGGCCACGGGCGTGGCCGGATGGGAACCCAGCCGCCGCCTGGAGAGCCCCCACCCTAGCGACCCAGGCCGGCTCGCGCCAGCTCCTCCCGAGCCAAGGGGGCGACCGCGCAGCCTGGGGTAGCTGCAGCCTGGGCGACCGGTTCTTCATCGCTGACCTGGTCCAGGGGGCCGAGCGCGAGGCCGCTCAAGGGCCGGGGGGACCGGAGGTCGCCAACGACCCCGCGCACGTCGTTCCTCCCCGAGTTCACCAATCCCAACGGGCCTGCATGCTTTCCGACAGTCGTGCGGGAATCCTGCAGCAGCGTGCGAGCCCGTCGCGCACGCTGGCTGACCAGGGACAACGCTCGAGCGGCCCTCTCCAACGCTCTAACGAACTCTCGGCAGAGCCAACAGCGCCCCGCCTGGCCGATGGCGGCCTGGCCGACGACCCCACCGCCGCTCGTCCTGCACGAGCACGGCCTCGGCGCCCGATAGACGGTTGGCGGCTGGTAGCCTGCTGCCATGCCAGGTGCGCCCTACTACGCCGAAGCCTTCTCACCGCTGCCAGGCCGATGCTTCCGGATGGTCACCCATCACGGCGAAGCTGGGCCAACGCACTGCTCGGGACCGGTGGCGTGGCGCGGGTCGTGGCGGGCGCCGAGTGGCCGGCGCTACCGGATCGAGGCCTGCGAGGGCCACCGACCTCCACCGGTCAAGGGCAGCGGCACCGCCGCCTAGGCCATGCTGCCGAAGGTCGGCTTGCCGGCGCGCTCGTAGGTGAGGTGCACGGCGCCCGTGCTGAAGGTCGCCGACTCCACCAGCCGCAGCGCGGTCGGCACCGTGCCCTCGGCGAACAGCCGCTTGCCGCTGCCGAGCAGGACCGGATACACCCACAGGTTCAGCCGGTCGACCAGATCGTTGCGCAGCAGCGTCTGCA
>DASYUT010000217.1 GCA_036000965.1 Actinomycetes bacterium | reverse complement strand
TGGAGCTGGACCGCCAGCCACCACCACCGGCGGTCGGGTTGGACCCGGCCCGCCGCGCCGGCCTGCTCGACCAGCTCCACCGCCCGGACCGACGGCTGGTCGTGCTGCTGGCCGGCGTCCACGCCCTGCGCCCACATCAGATCCGCGTGCTCGCCCTGGATGACGTCGACCTGGCCGCCGGCAGGTTGCTGGCGGGCGGCCGGTCCCGCCGCCTGGACGCCCTCACCCTCGCCGAGCTGCGGGCCTGGCTGGAGGTTCGCCGTGCCCGCTGGCCAGCCAGCGCCAACCCCTACCTGCTGGTCAACCAGAGCACCGCCGGCGGGCTCAGCCCGGTCACCCGCGGCTATGTTCAGGAGGTGTTCCAGCGGCTGGGCGTCACCGCCGAGGACCTGCGCGTGGACCGGCTGCTGGCCGAAGGCCACGCTACCGGCGGTGATCCGCTGACGCTCGCCCGGCTGTTTGGCATCACCGACACGACCGCGATCCGCTACTGCCTGGAACTCGGCCCGCTCGACGAGCGTCCGGTCGTGGTTCGCTAGCCAGGGGCCGTGGTGCTGGCTAGCGTGTTGGCCGTGGACGGCGCGGCTGAGCCAGTGAGGGAACGCGAGCTGCAACCCACGACCAGCCAGCTCCGGCGGCTGGCTCGTGCCGCGCTCGACCAGCAAGGCGTGGCGGTCGGTCGGCTGCGCTGGATGGGTGAGCACAGCAACCACCTGTTCCGCTGCGACACCACCACCGGCGAGCGGCTGGTGGTGCGGGTGTGTTTGCCCGACGGCCGCAGCGACGCCGAACTCGACGCCGAGCTGGCCTGGCTGGCCGCCCTTGCCCGCGACACCGACCTGACCGTCCCGGCGGCCCGCTTCAGCACCCACGTGACCATCCCCGACCTCCCGACCGGTGGGCGCTGCCTCGCCTTCGCGTGGGTCCAGGGCCGCCACTGCGAGGCCCGCCCGTCCCGCCGGCTGGTCGCCGACCTCGGCCGCGTACTGGCCACCCTGCACGCCCACGCCCGACGGTTCCGCCCGCCGGCCGGCTTCACCCGCCCAGCCCTGGACATTCAGCACCTCGCCTGGGCGGGCAGCTGGTATGAAGCCCAGCTCGCCCAACGGCGCATCGACCCGGCCATCCGGCGGCTGCTTGAGGAGGTGGCCGACCGGGTCCAGGCGGCGCTGGCCGAGCTCGGCAGCGGCCCGCAGGCCTACGGGCTGGTCCATGCCGACCTGCACCTGGGCAACGTCCTGGACCACCACGGCCAGGCCCGCCCGCTCGACTTCGACGACGCCGCCTGGGGCCACTACGCCCTGGACCTGGCGATCACCGTCGACAGCGTTCCCGAGCCACTGCATCCCGTCCTGCTGGGCGGCTACCAAGCAGTCCAGCCTCTGCCGCCCGGCTACCAGGAGCACGCGGCAGCGCTGCTGGCGGGCCGGCGGCTGTTCCTGGCCACCTTCCTGCTCGCCAGCGGGCTGCCGGCAGCGGCCCACCTGGACCTGCTGCGGGCCTTCACCGCAAGCTGACCCAGCCGAAGGCCGCGCCCGCCAGGCAAGTTCGGCAAACTCACCGCCACAGACGCGCCAGACTACCTTCAGAAATCCCGAACTCGCGGGCTTCCCGGTGTAGTGGCCCGCGTGCTCATAGCGCTGGTCGAAGTGCAGCAGGTAGCAGGTCCCGACCGGATGGGGTCGGGCGCCGGCGGGGGTGGGCTCAGCGCGCATCGCCGGCCCCCCTGCGCTGCTCGCGGCGGGCCAGGGCGCGCTCGGCCTGGCGCTGGTCCAGATCGGCGCGCCAGGCACGCGCCGCGGCGGCCTGGTCGGCGAACCAGTCCGGGCCGATCAGGAACTGGCCCTGGGCGCGGCGGGCGGCGAAGGCGTCTAGGCGCTCGGCGGCCTGGTCGAGCAGGCCCAGCACCGTGGCGGTCTCGGCGGGGTCCAGGCGGACCGGGACGTCCAGGCGGACGGTGGCCTTGTTCGCGTCGAGCATGCGGCCGATCAGGTCGTGTTCGGCCCGGTCGAGCTGGGGGGCCAGGCGCTGCTCGTCAGGGAGGTCGCGGTCGTCCTCGTCGACGGCCAGGGTGCGCCCGGCGCTGCCCAGCACGCCCGGAGCCGGTCGGTCTCGGCCGGGCCGAGCACCAGCCCGACCTCGCGGGGGCGGGGGTCGGCGTGGTCCATCAGGCCGCCACCTCCTCATCCCCACCGACCACCGGCGTGGGTGCCGGCAGAGCCGGCTCGACGGGCGCGCTCGGGTGGCGCTGCTGGTGGCCAGCCGCCCGGTGGGCAGCGGGGTAGTGGCGCGGGCCAGGCGGGCCAGCCGCGGGGAGCGGAACCAGGGCCGCAGGCGGATCCGCACCGGCGACAGGTGCCCGTACACCAGCAGCGCCCGCTTCGGCTTGAGCTGCCGCAGCGCCTCCGGCGGCACCAGCCGCCGGTAGCTGACCGAGTCGGTCCGCGACTGGCGGCCGTCCCCGCCGACCGTCTCGCTGGTGTGAGTGATCGCCTCGTCGCCGACCAGCTTGGAGGCAAGCTCGAGGGAGGCCGGGTCGGCCTGGCCGGAGAGCAGCAGCTTGGCGCGGTGGCCGTTGAGGACCGTGGCGGCGCGTTTGCCGTAGCGGTAGGCCAGCTGCCCAGGCGTCCAGGGCCTGGGCGTCGCCCAGCTCCATCAGGCACTGGGCGACCTCGTCGAAGTCCTGCACGTCGACCCAGCGGGCCACCTCGGCCATGGTCCGGCCGGTCCCCGCCGCGGCGTGCAGCACGCACGCCAGCAGCTTGGCGCCCAGCAGCTGCGTGGCACTGCTCGACCGCCAGCAGCACCCGGCCGGCGAGCCGGTCGGTGAGCCGGTTGCGGCGGCCCAGGATGATCCGCCCCGGCCGGGGGCCGACCACGACGAGGTGGCGGAGCTGCCACAGGCTCGCCCACCTGGCCCCTCGCTGCCGGCGCGGGACACGGCCGCGGCGGGCGGGCACGCGCCAGCGGCCCACCAGCCACCCCACAAGCAGCACCGGCACCCAGACCGTGAGGACCAGCGCGGCGTACATGCCGACCGGGCCCGGTAGCAGCCGCCGCGCCGCTGGTGGCCACGCCTGCTTGGGGTCGTTGAAGTGGCCGGGCAGGTGCAGCAGCACCCCGAACATGTCGTCCAGGCGCAGCTCAAGGTGCTCATGCGCACCGAACAGGATGGCGGCGACCTGGCCGACCAGCCACAGCAGTCCGCTCCCGGTCAGCAGCAGCGCGCCGACCAGCAGGAGGAACGTGTCGATGGCGTGCTCGTGCTCGGGGTTGCGCTCATGCCGCATCCGAGCCACCTCCTTCTTGGAGT
>DASYUT010000216.1 GCA_036000965.1 Actinomycetes bacterium | reverse complement strand
AGCCGCCACTCGCCCACGAACGCGACCTCGCACCCGGTCGCGCGCAGCCTGGCCGCGACTGCCCCGGCGGGTGCGTCGACGTCCACCGGCACCAGGCAGGCCCCGGCCCGCCAGCAGGCGAAGGCGATCGCCGCGCCCCGCCAGTGACCCCCGAGCACGGCCGCGACCCGGTCGCCCGGGCCGGCACCCACCTCCTCGACGAGCAGGTTCGCCACCTTCGCGGTCCAGTTCTCGAACGTCCGGAAGGACAGCTCCACCCGCTCGCCCCGGTCGTCGTCGTACCAGGTGAGGAACGGCTTGTCTCCGTAGCGGCCCATCTGCCGTTCGACGAGATCGGCAATGCTGCCGATGCGGGGCCGGGTAGCGCGGGGTGCGTCAGGGTACACGGTCGGTGGAACCTTTCCCTGCATATCGGTGCAAACAGAGGGAAAACCGAGGTCGTCCCCGGTCTGTTGCGGCGCTATATCAGTTTGCTCAGGCGTCAGGTCGAGCCCAGAGGGGCATGCTACGCTCACCACACTGGTCCACCGCGCGACGGGTTCGGCAGTTCGACGTCGCCAACCTTCCCTAGGGAGCCCGACCTGGTGAACGACCGCCGAACGACCACCACGTTGCGTCCTCGTCGGGCCGCGCCGGTGCAGGACAGCCGGACATACCAGGTCGAGGACGAGCGTTGGGACCAGGCGGAGGTTCCGGACGCAGAGTACCGGCTGGACAACGAGTACCGGCCGCGCAGCCGCCGTCGCCGCCGCAGGCTCCTGCGGACCGTGGCGCTGGTCATGGCGGTGCTGCTCGTCGCGGGCGTCGTCGGGGTGGTCGTCGGCCTGCGCTACACCGACACCCTCATCGGCAAGGGCGCCCAGAAGGTGCAGGGCCTCTCCGGGGTCGGCCGCGGCCAGCCCACCAACATCCTGCTCGTCGGCTCCGACTCCCGCACCGGGCTCAGCAGGAAGGAGCTGGGCCGGCTGCAGACGTCCGAGGTCGACGGCGGGCGCACCGACACGATCATCGTGATCCACATCAGCCCCAGGAACGGCAAGGCCGTCATGATCTCGATCCCCCGCGACCTCAAGGTCCAGAGCGACGGGCGGACCTCGAAGATCAACGCGGCCTACGCCGGCGGCCCCGACCAGATGGTGCGCACGGTCGAGCAGGTCACCGGCCTGGCCATCAACCACTACGTGGAGCTCGACTTCGCCGGCTTCCTCAAGGTGGTCGACTCGGTCGGCGGTGTGAGGCTCTGCAACCCGACTGGCAAGAACTGGGACGACTCCTACGCCAACCTCCACCTGCCCGCCCACACCTGCCGCCTGATGGACGGGGTCGGCGCCCTCGCCTACGTGCGCGCCCGCCACATCGACTCCGACTTCGGCCGCATCGGCCGCCAGCAGGCGTTCATGAAGGCGCTGATCGCCAAGCTGTCGTCGACCGGCAACCTCGTCAACCTGCCCAAGATGAAGAGCATCGCCGACCTGCTGTCCGACCACGTGAAGACCGACGACACGTTCAAGGCCGGGGACGCGCTCTCGCTGGCCAGGCGGATGCGGGGGATCTCCTCGGGCTCGATCGACATGCGGGTGTTCCCGAGCTATCCCGGCCCCTCCTTCGTCTACACCTCGCCCGAGGCGCCCATCCTGATGAGGGCGATCCGCGAGGACGCCAGGACGCTGCCGCCGCTGGGGCTCCCCACCGGGAGCCCGACCATCAAGGACACCCGCCTGGTGGTGCTGAACGGCGGCAGCGTCCAGGGCGCGGCGCGCAAGGCCGCCGACGCCCTGGAAAGCTACGGCGTGCGGGTGATCACGACGGCGAACGCGTCGGCACCCACCGGCGCCGCCTCGATCCTCACCTACCCGACCAAGCTCACCCAGCAGGCGCAGCTGCTCGGCGCCCTGCTCGGACCGCAGGTCAAGGTCATCAAGGCCCCGTCCAACTCCACCGCGGCGGTCAAGGGCGTGCTGGTGCTCACTGTCGGCTCGTCGTTCCACCTCGACCCTGCGCCGACCAGCGTGTCGTGAAGGCACTCGTCCTTGCCGGCGGCTCCGGCACCCGCCTGCGCCCGATCACCCACACCAGCGCGAAGCAGCTCGTGCCGGTCGGCAACAAGCCGATCCTGCACTTCGTGCTCGAGTCGCTGGTCGCAGCCGGGGTGTCCGACATCGGCATGATCGTGGGCGACACCGCGGCCGAGATCCAAGCCAGCGTGGGCGACGGGTCGCCCTGGGGCGCCGACGTCACCTACATCCGGCAGGAGGCGCCGCTCGGCCTGGCCCACGCGGTGCTCACCGCCGAGCGCTTCCTCGGCGACGACGACTTCGTCATGTACCTGGGCGACAACCTCATCCTGGACGGCATCACCCCGCTGGTGGAGGAGTTCCGCGTTGAGCGCCCCAACGCTCAGATCATGCTGGTCAAGGTGCCTGAGCCCGAGCGCTTCGGCGTGGCCGAGCTGGGCCCGGGGGGCCGGGTGGTGCGGCTGGTCGAGAAGCCCAGGAAGCCCAGGTCGGACCTGGCCCTGGTCGGCGTCTACATGTTCGACCGCCACGTCCACCAGGCCACCCACGCGATCAAGCCCAGCGATCGGGGCGAGCTGGAGATCACCGACGCCATCCAGTGGCTGGTCGACTCCGGCTACGACGTCCGCCCGCACCTGATCACCGGCTGGTGGAAGGACACCGGCCGGCTGGAGGACCTCCTCGAGGCCAACCGGCAGGTGCTCGACGGCCTGGTCCCAGGGGTCGAGGGCACCGTCGACGGGGACTCCCGGATCGAGGGCAAGGTGGTCGTCCAGGCCGGCGCGGTGATCGAGCGGTCGACCGTCCGCGGCCCGGCGATCATCGGCGAGCGGACCCGGATCGTGGACTCCTACGTGGGACCGTTCACCTCGATCTACTTCGACTGCCTGGTCGACTCGGCCGAGATCGAGAACTCGGTCGTGCTCGAGCAGTCCACCATCCGTGACCTGCGCCGCATCGAGTCGAGCCTGATTGGCAAGAACGTCGAGGTCGGCCGGGCCACCGAGCGTCCCCGCGCCTACCGGCTCATGCTCGGCGACCACTCCCGAGTCGGGGTCATCACCGAATAGCGTGTGCCTGGTGGTCGCCCGGCCATGGCACCGGCGCTGCTGGGGGGGCGGCGGGGGGAGCGTGGATGCCACCCGCGGCTCCCCTGGGAAGCTGGCACCGGCGCTCTTGGGGGGGCTGTGGGGGGTGCCAGTGTCAAGGTCTCCACATAGATCGGCCACGGGCAGCGACGCGTCGGGCGCCCGCATGACGAACCAGCCCCCGGCGGAGTGCCGGGGGCCGTCGCGGGACCGGTGGCTAGCGCTTGAGGATGACCCCGTCGCCACCGTCGCCCTGGTGCACCTCGGTGATGCGGAAGCCGGCGGTGGCCATGCGGCCCAGGTCGGCACCCTGCGCAGCCATGCGGTCGAGGTCGGCGCCTCGCAGCGGGCGGACCACGCTCAACCCTGGTCGGGTCGAGCCGGTCTGGCGCGCCTAGGAGGCCGCTGAGGTGGCTGATCCTGTCAGGCGGGTAGTTTGTGCGTGAGCTTCTCACGTGGCCGGTCAGGAAAGGCGCTCGGCGGCTGGGAGGCGGCCCGAGATCATGAGGAGGCCGCCCGGACGGTGACACCGCCTGTCAGGCCAACATCCAGGCGCCGTCGTGGCGGGCAGGGCCAA
>DASYUT010000215.1 GCA_036000965.1 Actinomycetes bacterium | reverse complement strand
CTGGCGACCCGGGGGCAGGGTCGTCACCACGTCTCCGAAGCTGCCTGCCCAGCTCAGCGACTGCGAGGGAAGCTGACCATGGCGCTCACCGTCGCCGTCACCGGACCGACCGGGGAGATCGGCACATCGGTGGTCCGCGCGCTGGAGCAGGAGGACCGGGTGGACCGCGTCTTGGGCATGGCCCGCCGGCCGTTCGACCCGGCGTCCCGCGGCTGGCGCAAGGCCGAATACCGGCAAGGCGATGTCCTGGACCGGGCCGCGGTCGAGACGTTGGTGGCCGAGGCCGACGTGGTGGTGCATCTCGCGTACCTCATCGTCGGCTCGCGCGAGGAGAGCCAGCGGATCAATCTCGCCGGCACCCGCAACGTGTTCGAGGCCGCCGTCTCGGCTGATCGGCCGCGCCGGCTGGTGTACACCTCGTCCCTGGCGGCCTACGGCTACCATGCCGACAACCCGGTGCCGCTCACCGAGGACGTCGCCGCCCGCGGCTCGCCCGAGCACTACTACTCCGCGCAGAAGGCCGCCTGCGAGGCGCTGCTGGCCGAGGTCACTGCCGGTGCCGACCTGGAGGTTTACGTGCTGCGACCGTGCATCGTGGCCGGGCCGGAGGCAACGCTGCTGGTCCGGAGCTTGCCGTGGCGCCGGGCCGCCGAGCGCTTGCCCGACCCGGCCCGGCGGGTGCTCGGCCGCATACCCGGCCTCCCTGTGCTTCCCGACCCTGGGGTGCGCTTCCAGCTGGTCCACCACGACGACGTCGCTACCGCGGTCTGCGCGGCGGTCGTCGGCGCCGGGCCGCCGGGTGCCTACAACCTCGCCGGGGACGGCGAGATCACGATGAGCGAGTTTGCCCGCGCCCTGGGCGGCTACGCGATCCCGGTCCCCGGCGCGCTGGTCGGCCTGACCTCGACGCTGGTGGAAAGGCTTCCCTTCCTTCCTGTCGAGATGGAGTGGGTGCATGCCGCGCGGCACCCGATGCTCATGGACACCACGAAGGCCCGCCGTGAGCTCGGCTGGGCACCGGCCTACACCGCGCACGAGACCCTGGCCGCCATGGTCGGCGCCGAGCGGGACCGGACCGCATGGTGAGCGCGACGCCACGCTGCGTGCCATGCTTGGCCGATGGCGCCCGGCGTGACGTCAAGGTGGCCTGACCCTGGAGGGCCTGGTGCATGGGCTGCTCGCCCAGGCCGAGGCCCGTGCGCTGCCCGCCACAGTGCGGACCGCAGGAGCGGGCTGGGCGCCGGGTGGAGAGACCTGGGTCATGGCCGTCGACTACCATTCCGGGCGGCGGGTCGCGTTCGGCCGAGCGGGTGCGCCACCCGCGACGCTGCCCGAGGCGGTGGTCGCGTCCTGCTCCATCCCTGGCTGGTACCGGCCGACGGTGATCGGGGGACGGCGGTACGTCGATGGCGGGGTGTACTCGAGCACGTCGCTGGATCTGCTGGCCGAGGTCGACCTGGATGAGGTCTACGTGCTGGCGCCGATGGCAAGCGATAGACAGCCTGGTACTGGCTTCCCCTGAGCGCGGCGGGGCTACCCCGCGAAGCCGCTGACGGTCAGCGGTCTGGCCGCCAGCCTCCATCCCGAGGCGTGACACGGTTCGGCGAGACCTGGGCGCGGGTGTCTTCATCGACCTCTGGGTCCCAGTTACTCAGTCAAGCGGCCTGCGCCTCTTCAAGGTAGCTGTCCACTTTCGCCTTCATGATTCACGTACTTTCGGTTCTAGACGTACCACATGCCGCCGCGCGGTCCGCGGCGGTACCCCAGGACCCGGTAGACGGCGTCGACGAGCGCCTGGCCGCGGTCCTCCATGCCGACCCCGCCGCCCATCCGGTTCATCGTGTACCCGAACGACAACCGCGCCCTGGGGTCCGCGAAGCCGAGCGAGCCGCCGTTGCCAAGGTGGCCGAACGCCTCCTCGGACAGGATCACGGCGTCGTCCTGGCCAGGCGGCAGGTGGTGGTTGTCCACGCCCTTCATGAACCCGCTCGCCCACCGGGTGGGGACCAGCATCGTGGCGTCCTTGGCGACGGCAGCGGTGACCGCGCCCATCGCCGGGACCGCGTCCTCGGGCACGAGGCGGACGCCGCCGAACTCCCCGCCGAGCGCGAGCGGACGGTACATCCCCGCCAGCCCTCGCGCGTTGGTGATCCCGTTCGCCGAGGGGATCTCCGCGGCGTGGACCTGGCGGGTGTTGACCGCGCCGGGCAGCAGGATGCCGCCGGAGTTCCACACGATCATCCCGGGGATGGACGTGGGGTCGGTCATGCCAACAGCGTGGAACGGCGGCAGCGGCTGGCCCGGCGCCGGCGGCTCCGGGGAGATGCTCGGCGCGACCCGTGGCTCCTGCTCCTCGGGCAGGCCGATCCAGAAGTCGAGCCCGAGCGGCTCGGCAACCTCCGTGCGGAAGAACGTGCCCAGCGAGCGGCCGGTGACGCGCCGCAGGACCTCGCCGACGAGGTGTCCGAAGACGAGCGCGTGGTAGCCGTGGCGCGTGCCCGGCTCCCACAGCGGCTCCATCGCGGCTAGGGCCTCGGCGACCGCATCCCAGTCGCACAGCCCGTTCTCGGGGATCGGCTCGGGCAGCGCCGGCAGGCCGGCCTGGTGGTTGAGCAGCATGCGGACGGTGATCCCGTCCTTGCCGCCCTTTGCGAACTCGGGCCAGTACCGCGCCACCGGCGCGTCCAGCTCGATGACGCCGCGGGCGGCGAGGATGTGCGCGCACAGCGCGGTGGCACCCTTGGTGCAGGACCAGACGAGAACGATCGTGTCCCTGTTCCACGGTGCCTGCGTCTCGGGGTCGGCGATGCCGCCCCACAGGTCGACGACCGTCTCACCGTCGACGGTGACACAGACCGAGGCGCCCACCTCGCCGCGCGCGGCGAAGTTACGCTCGAACTCCTCCTGCACTGCCGCGAACCGCGGATCGACCGTGCCCTGTGCCGTCATGCTGGACCCCCTTGCAGGCGGGCGAGACATCTTGTAGATTCGTCTCACCATGAGACGTTATGGCTATATGTCTCAAGAGTCAAGGGCGGTCGCACCGTGAGGCGACCGACAATCCTCGAGCAGCACCTGGCCGCGCAGGGCGACGAGCGCCCGGTCACGCCCGCGGATGTGCTGCATGCGGCACGGCGCCATTTCCTGCGCAGCGAGCGGGTCGACATGAACGAGCTCGCGCAGGAGCTCGGCATCGGCCGGGCCACCCTGTATCGCTGGGTCGGCAGCCGCGACCAGCTGCTCGGCGAAGTGCTCTGGTCGCTGTCGGAGCCCGGTCTGGCGCAAGCCCGCACTGAATCCAAGGGACGCGGTGCCGCGTGGGTACTCGCCGTCTACCGCCGGTTCGGCGACCTGATCGTCGAGCTCGAGCCGCTGCGCCGGTTCGTCAAGTCCGAGCCCGAGTGCGCGCTGCGCGTGATGACTTCCAAGGCAAGTCCGCTGCAACGCCGGGTCGTCGACACCTTCCGCGACATCCTTATCGAAGCGCAGGAGCACAAGGGACTGCAGCTCCGACTCGACCCGGAGACGCTCGCCTTCGCGATGGTCCGCATCGCCGAGTCGTTCCTCTGGACCGACCTCATCACCGGCGAGGCACCCGACCTGACCAAGGCCTACCAGGTGGCCAGGATGCTGCTGACATGACGATCGAGCTCGTGGACCTCGCGACGATGACGGCCGAGCTTCGGCCGCCACTGGTGCTGTCGGGGACGCCAGCGGGCGATCGTATGATCTTCGAGGTCGAGTCGGGACGCCTGGAGGGAACCTTCGACGGACGAACGCTGAGGTACGAGCTCTATGAGGTTCGCTGACAAGGAGGTCTGATGCCCACCGCAGCGGGCTTCGACCTGGTCCAGACCGATCGGCTCCTCACCACCACGCGGTCGGTGCGCAAGCGGCTCGACCTATCGCGTCCGGTGGAGCGGGACGTCGTGCTCGAGTGCCTGCGCATCGCGCTGCAGGCGCCCATCGGCGGCAACAGCCAGCCCTGGCGCTGGCTCATCGTCGACGATCCCGCCGTTCGCGCGCGGCTCGCCGAGCTGTACCGCCGCAGCCACGACCCGTACCTGGCGGCGAACCGGGCGGCGGCACAGCAGGCGGGCCGCACCGACATGGACAAGATCCTCGACTCGTCGCAGTACCTGTCCGACCACCTGCACGAGGTGCCGGTGCTGGTGGTCCCATGCGTGTTGCAGCGTCTGCCGGAGAACGCGTCGGTGTTCGACGCCGCGGGGCTCTACGGGTCGATCGTGCCGGCGGTGTGGAACTTCATGCTCGCGCTACGCAGCCGGGGGCTCGGGTCGGCGTACACGACGCTGCACCTGGCCAACGAGCGGGAGGCCGCCGGGGTCCTCGGCATCCCCGAGACGGTCACCCAGGTTGCCATGATCCCCGTCGCCTACTACACGGGCGACAGCTTCAAGCCCGCGATGCGCCGCCCGGTCGAGCAGGTCGTATACGTGAACCGGTGGCGGCAGAAGGTGGACGCATGAGGTTGCATGGTCGCGTTGCATTCGTGACGGGTGGCGCGTCCGGCATCGGCGCGGCCACAGCCCGCCGGCTCGCAGCCGAGGGCGCTCGTGTGGTCGCCGACATCAACGTGCCTGGCGCCTGCGCGGTCGCGGACGAGGTCGCCGGCTTCGCGGTCGCCTGCGACGTGGCAGATGTCGCGTCGGTCCGCCAGGCGATTGCGGAGGCGGAGCGGACGGTCGGCCTGATCGACATCCTCGTCAACAACGCTGGTGGTGACCGGCTGGCGCTTTTTCATCGACACCGACGAGGCGCAGTGAGACCAGGTGCTCGGTGTGAACCTGCATGGGACGCTCGCCTGCACGCACGCTGTCCTGCGCGGTATGCAGGAACGAGGACGCGGCGCGATTGTCAACGTCGCGAGCGAGGCAGGACGCGTCGGCACGAGGCGGGCTCGGTCTACTCGGCCTCAAAGGCCGGCGTGATCGGGTTCACCAAGGCGATCGCGCGCGAGTCAGCGCGCCGTGGGGTCCGGTGCAACGCGGTGGCGCCCGGGCCGATCGAGACGCCGCTGCTGCAGCGGACGGTGGCGGTAGCCGGTGAGCTGGGCACCGCCCTCAAGCAGCGCATGATCGCCGCCACCCTGATGGGTCGCATCGGCACCCGCCGGAGTCACCGAACAGCGAACAGCCGCCACGGTTCCTGGACTCCCTTGAGGCTCTGGGTGCCCCGGTCCTCGAACTGGATGGCGGACCCGGCCACCAGGTCCTTGACCGTCCTGGACACCAGGACCTCACCCGGCCCTGCCAGCGCCGCCACCCGGGCGCCGATGTGGACCGCGATGCCACCGATGTCATCCCCGATCAGCTCGCACTCCCCGGTGTGCAGCCCGGCCCGGATCTGGAGGCCGAGCCCGCCGAGTGCGTCGCGGATCGCGCATGCGCAGCGGATCGCGCGGGCCGGCCCGTCGAAGGTGGCTAGGAACCCGTCGCCCACGGTCTTGACCGCCCGGCCGTGGAAGCGGTCCAGCTCCCGCCGGACGCCGGTGAGGAATTCCTGGACCTCATCCAGCACCGTGTCCTGGTCGCCGACCCAGGGGAGATGGTCGACGCCGGCGAGCTCGACCAACCTCGCGCCCGGGATGCGGGCGGCGATGTACCTGCCTTCCTCGATCCTCGCGTCCCGGTCGCCGCTGCGGTGCAGGATCAGGGTCGGGACGCGGATCGTGGGCAGGATCGCGCGCAGGTCGATCTGGGTGTTCATCTTGGCCAGGGTCAGCGCCGCCTTGGGGCTGGCGCCCTGCCGCAGATAGGTCGCCCACCATCGCCGGAACCGTTCGTCCCCGGCGACGCTCGGCGCGAGGTCAGCCAGGTCGACCGGGCCGCCCCACTCCTGCTCGACCCGGTCATACCAGGCTTGGCGCTCCCTGGGGGTGGGCGCCCAGGGGTAGTCAGGCGACCAGACCCGCGTGGCGAAGATCCCAAACGCCACCAGCGCCAGGGTCCGCTGCGGATAGGTCGCCGCGAACAGCACCGCCATGTTGCCGCCCTCGGAGTGGCCCACCAGCGCCGCCCGCTGCGACCCCACCGCGTCCATGACCGCCCGCACGTCGTCTATCCGCTGCTCCAGGGTGGGCAGCTCGGCTTCGACAACACGATCCGACAGCCCCGTTCCTCGCTTGTCGATCAGCAGCAGCCGGGAGAACGAGGCCAGACGGTCCAGGAACCGGGCGTAGCTCGGCTCCTCCCACATCAGCTCGATGTTGGTGACCCAGCCGGGGACGTACACCAGGTCCAAGGGACCCTCCCCGACGACCTGGTAGGCGATGCTGACCTCGCCGCTCCTGGCGTAGCGGGTCTCCGGCTTCACGCCGGGCGCACCTCCTCCCCGTGGTCGTGGTCCCAGCAGCGTTCACAGCCACGTGAAGGGTACGCAAACGCGTTCGTGCAGCTTGCCGGGGCGCTGCTGCGTTCGCTGTGACCGCCTTGAGCAGCGAGACTGTCGGCATGAGAACCCGTCGTCCTCGTCCTGGTCCAGTCCCACGGTCCGCCTTCGCCGGCTTCCGGTTCCCACCTGACGTGATCGTGCTTGCGGTCTGCTGGTAGCTGCGCTTCGGCCTCTCCTACCCGACGTCGAGGAGCTGCTCGCCGAGCGTGGGGTCGAGGTCGACCACGTCACCGTGTACCGCTGGGTGGTGCGGTGCACGCCGCTGCTGACCGAGACCGCCCGCCCCTGCCGGCACCGGGTTGGTGATCGCTGGTTCGTGGACGAGACCTCCGTGAAGGTCGCTGGGCGCTGGCGCTCTGTGGACCGCGCGATCGATCAGTTCGGGCAGGTCATCGACGTGGTCGTGTCCCGGTGCCGGGATGCGAACGCGGCCCGCCGGTGCTTCGAGCTGGCTCTCGGCACGGTCACGGTGCTCCCCGTCGAGGTGATCACGGACCAAGCGGCGACCGACCCGGTCGTGCTGGAGGAGCTGCTGCCGGCATCCTGGCACCGCACCGAGCGGGACGCCAACAACCGGGTCGAGGCCGACCATGGCCGGCTGCAGGCGCGGCTGCGGCCGATGCGCGGGCGCATGTAGGACCGCAGCGCCAGGGTCGTGCTGGCCGGGCATGCCTTCGTGCAGAACCTTCGGCGGGGCCATTACGAGCTGGCCGTTGAGGAGCCGATGAACCGGCGGGTGGCGGTCGCGCTCGACGAGCTGGCCATGGCGATCTGAACCAGGCGGGGACCGCGGCTTCACCATGCCCTGGCTCCGCCCAATGCAACAGCGCCCCTACCAGCGCCATCCGAGGACCCAGCGCCATCCGAGGACCCAGGGCAGGCACGCTGTCTGCTGTGCGGCTATGGCCCAGCCCAGACGATATCGAGCAGGACGACAACCCTGCGGCGCTCATGGACCAGGTACACGACCAGGCCCCACTCCCCGAACGGCAGCATCCGGTACTCCGCCGGGTAGCCAGCCCGGTACCGCGGGCCCTGCGCGGGGTCCCGGCCAAGCCGCACGACCACCTCGTCAAGCGCTCCCCGGCCCACCGCAGGCAGGGTGGCACGCTGTGCGCGAGCCTCCTGGGTGTACTCGACCTCCCACATCAGCTGCGACCGCTGCGTTAGCGGCAGCGCTCGACCGCCGACCAGGGAGGCCAGCCCGGCGCGCGGGTCGCCCGTCACTGCCGGCTGCGCCAGCGCAGGGGAGCGGGGCGACAGCGCGACGTTCCCGCACCTGCCGCGTGGCTGCCGTCTTGGGCTGGATGGGCGACTACTGTCCGTGTTGTCGTGGAGGCTGGCGCCCGAGTGGACCGGCCCGGCGGGCCAACGAGCTTGACGGCGGGGATGGGCGCGCGGCCCCAGCGCGGCCCAGCCAGGCAGCGGAGCTCCCGGCTCGGTGCCGACAACGCTGTGACCTGCAAGAACCGTGGTGGACCTGCCAGGACTTGAACCTGGGACCTTATCCTTATCAGCGAGGTTCGTGGGAGCGCCATGCGGACCTGCGTCTTCGCAGCTCGCGCGGGAGCATCCGACGCGAAGTGGTGAGGCGTGAGAACCGTGGCTACGGCCATGCTACCTACGACGTGAGCATCGGCCGGGCCAGCCGGTCATGCCACGCCTTGCGGCTCATAGGGGACGACGAGCCACAGCGCCAGGTAGAGCAGAAGACCCGAGCCCCCGACCACGGCCAGCACGACGAACAGCACCCGGATCAGCGTCGCGTCCAGGTTGAAGTACTGGGCCAGGCCGCCGCACACCCCGGCCAGCTTGCGGTTGGTCCGGCTGCGGTACAGCTTGCGGGTTGGGTCCATGGCGCCGCCTTTCGATGCGTGCCTTCGATCCCAGGCTGACCCTGAGGCTACTGGTTGTCGATGCGTCAGGGAACTGCTTGGCAGAGGCGGCGCGGGCCACCACCGGCCCCGGGGTGGTGGGATGGTGCGGCCGGCGCCAGGCATCAGACGCCTGCCCGGTCGGCCACGGCGTGGACGCGGTAC